>JAGQYH010000149.1 GCA_020436175.1 Bacteroidota bacterium | reverse complement strand
CCCATATTCCACTCATACGTCATCACATTAGTCAATAACTGATTGGAAGGTATTTTCAATATAAAACTATCTGCTTCGTTCTGTACCGTTAAGACATGCTTGCTTAAATCAACATCTACATTTCCAAAATTACCGGTGGCTATAGGAGTCGCCAAATCATCAGCATTAATTAATAAATCTCCATTTATTGTGGTGAAATGATCCTTATTGAAAATTGCCGTTGACGCTTCAATAACAGCTTGGTCAAAAGTAAATTTACTTACTGTGGCAGAATCTGACACGCCATTCAATACACCATCTACATAAGAGAAATTACCACTAAATCCCAGTTGAGTATTATATAAATTAAAATCACCGGCACCATCAACAAACATACTATCTAAATAGGGTTTCCAATATACATCTGCTTTCCCAATTGTGGCTTGTGGCACATCTGCATCGGCACTTTCAATGATATTTAAGGTATCCAACTGAGCATAAAGAGAGTCTTCATAAAACTCAAAATTTTCACTTTCCAATACAGCTTGTCGGTATTCCAGTCTTCCATTTCCTCTTAATCCAACCTTCTTTAACTGTAGATTATCATAAAACTTTCCACTGCTTCTATACACTTCTAATCCCTCTTTGGGAGTCATAGTATTAATACCCAATGTCAGATCCGGCTGAGTAGTAAGTTTGGTGATAAATGGATTAAAGATATCATTAGACACTAATCGACCCACAAAGGCAATTGAATCTGTGGTGGTGGTTACGATGCTATCCAATGTAAAAGGAAATACCTGAAAATAGAATCGATCTCTCGGGAAGGTAGTGGAATCTTTGGCATCATCAAAGTAGACATAAGCAGTATCGTAACTTTCAAAATAAGGATATTCCGGGTAATCGTTGACACCCGATTTGTTTCCCGGCGCATCAATGAACAAGGTTCCTTTTATATCGCTGATTATTGTCTTTAATGGCACATCTTTAGCTTCACCAAGCTCATTTTCCTCTCCCCGAACAAAAATTATTAAGGAATCAACAGCCTCCATATCGGCTTTAAAATCCTCATAATCAAAGTGAATACCTTCTCCTTTAAAAATCAACTTCCCGGCAGTTAAGGTACCTTCCAATTGCATATCGCGATCTTCCAAAAGCACCATTTCATTGTTTCTTGGTTTCACTTTAACTTGCTTAGTAACACTTAATGCAAATTCATCAATACCAAACAACCGAATCGTTTGCGAGTCAATATCAAGTACACCATTCAGTGAAGAACCTTTAGATGCTGACTCAAATTGCAAATGATCGTAATCGATATCACCATTTCCGGCATCCATATAGTGATGTACTTTGTAATTAACGCGCATCTCCTTGGTTTCAGGATTGTAAAAAACAAACCCATCTTTAGCCAATTTATAAATAATACTTTCAACTTCCTTTAATGGATAACCTAACTGTCCTGCCAGATCATGACCGGATAATTGATCGGTGCCATAAGAATTGCTAAGATCGCGTAACATTCTAAGCGGATTTCTTCCCGACAAGGTCAAATACCTCAATTCACCTTCCGGTACGTAATGATCATATGAGGTAAACAAGACCGGCTTTCCCGTGTATTGATCGATGGTCTTCAGTTGAATATTGGTAGAATCTAAATTCCATTGAAGTGAGTTCAATTCGATGGCCATTTGATGATATGGACTTTCGTAAGGTGTATTTACATAAATTCCTTCTGCTCGATCCAATTGTATAATATTGGGTTCCATGAGAAACTTAAAGATCACCGCAGGATGAAACAACGAGTCCTTTTTCATAAAAAGCACGACCTCTGCTTTCTCAGAGTAAATCTCATTTTTATCTCTTTGAATGGTAAAATTTGGTGCCATGGCCACCGCTTGCTTTTGACCATTGGTAGACAGGATCATATGAGCATTTTTCTCCTCAGTACCATAGATGGCTATTCGATCACCGATTAACTTCAATCCACCAGAAGTGCTTACTCTTTCATCTATATTTTTTACATCCAAATCAAGATCATAAGAATAAAATTGAGGATAAGTAATGGATTGCGGTTTCGAAGTATATAGTTTTTCATTCAATGACCCCATGATTGCTGCATCCAAATGCTTTGGGAAAGTCAACATAACAGAATCAAACGTAAAATCCGTTTTATCCAAATCTAATGCATAATCCGACAATGCAATAGAGACTTCACTTTCTGACCAACCGGCATCCGTAAAATACAACTGACCTTTATTCCCCACCCATTTTTCTGCAATAGGATAACATTTACCGGAAGTTTTAAAAATAGTAACGGTATCGCTCCTCGACATTCCAATCAGGTCAATACCAGTAAACTCCAAAACAGCTTGTCCGTCTTCAACGCTTGTTTTATAAGTAGCCCCGTCATTAAATACCCAATTCTTTGTTTTGGTTTGAAATAAGGCTCGTTCATTGAACAAGGCAGGTAAGTACTCAATATACTTTTCAAATTGTTTGTATGACGATGGACTGGCAGCTTCAATTAATTGCTTTAAGATCAAAATATGTTCTTGAGGCACTTCACCACTTTTGGCAGCAATTAAACTCACCATTGCGGCATAATCTGCAAAAACAGGATAGTTACGCACCTTCTTCTCTAACATGGCATTGGCAGTAGCTTTTACCGTAGCCTTCATTTCGCTATTCAATCCATTATAGGTATCAATAAATGCCGTGGCTGCTGCTATGCTTTCAGCTCTTTTTGATTTTTGCACATAGTCGGTAAATTCTGTTATGAATGTTGCATCATCATCCGAAAAAGATTTAGGCGTTTGTGCCAATACGTATAAGGAAGAAGTCAATGCGAGAAGGGATAATAAAAAATGTCTCATTTATAATTTGTTATTGGGGTTTAAGTTATTCTATACTTTTTGATCGTTTACCATTTTTTTAAAATGACACACGACCAATTGTCTTTTGTGAGCAAATATTGAGCCACCATATTCAATTTATGAAAATAATCCAATATCAGCTTAACGTCTTGATTTAGAAATCCACTGATCACCAATAATCCATCAGTATTCAGTTTATGGATCAGTTCATGGCCATGTTCTACAATAAAATTTCTATTGATATTGGCCAGTATGATGTCAAAATCCTCATCCTTTACGGCCTCCAAGGATCCTTCTATCAGTTGAATGGTGGAAGCATCATTAATCTGAACATTTTCCAAAGCATTTTCATAGCACCATGGATCATTGTCGAAAGCCACAATATCATTGGCGCCCAACACTTTGGCCAAAATAGCCAACACACCTGTTCCACTGCCGGCATCCAACACTTTCTTATCCTTAAAGTTCAATTGTTCCATTACTTTTGACATCATCCAGGTAGTAGCATGATGGCCGGTACCAAACGACATTTTAGGATTGATGGTTATCGTGTATTTTGTATTCGGTTCAATTTCATGAAAGTCAGCTTTAATCGTCAAAAAATCTTCTACAAAAACGGGATCAAAATGGCTTTCCCACTCCTTGTTCCAATTAATGTTGGGTAATTCTTCCCAATCATAGGTGAATGGTTGTATGGATTGCCATTCTTCTAAAGCACTCTTGAATTCACCGGTAGTGAACAGTTCATCACTTAAAAACACAGCCAATCCATGCTCCAATATTTCAATTCCATCCACATCAAAACTACTGAACAATGCCGCCAGAATTTCAATATTCTCTTCTGTAGTGGGTTCGATGGAAGTAATCTGTAATTTTAACATTAGGGGGTTGATATTTGCTGCTTTTTAAAATGATTCAATAATGGGTATAAATTGGTCTGCCGATAACGAAGCCCCACCGATCAACCCACCATCCACGTCCGGCTGACTAAACAATTCTTTTGCATTGGATGGCTTACAACTTCCTCCATAGAGAATGGTCATACTATTGGCCAAATCGTTACCGTATTGCTTGGCGATGAGCGATCGGATAAAATGATGCATCTTCTGTGCCTGCTCCGAACTGGCCGTTTTTCCGGTGCCTATCGCCCAAATCGGTTCATAGGCAATAACGCATTGGGCTATCTCAGAAGCTTCCAGATCAAACAAGGATTCTTTTAATTGTTGTGCTATAAAATCTTCATGCTGATCCTGATCTCTAATTGCCTCATCTTCACCGCAACAAAATATGGGTTGCAGATCATTAGACAAAGCGGACAATATTTTTTGGCGTAGTACTTCATTGCTCTCTTGAAAGTACAATCGCCTTTCTGAATGCCCGATGATCACATAATCAACACCAATATTGCTAAGCATAGGTGCTGATAGTTCACCGGTAAAAGCGCCACTCGCCGCTTGATGACAATTTTGTGCAGCTATATTTAATTTCGCAAATGGTTCTGTAGCTTCTGCCAATTCTTTTAGATAAATTGCAGGTGGTGCCAGAATCACTTCCGTATTTTCCTCAATCTGATTTTGTTTTATATAAGCAACAATGGCATTTGACAAGGTTTCAGCCTCTTGAGCCAAAAGATTCATTTTCCAATTGCCTGCTACAATATGTTTTCTCATGAAACAATTTTTAAGAACATCCGTCCAATTAGTAATTACAAATAATCTTGATCCGGAATAAAATTTCTAAATCCAATGGATTCTTTAAAAATATGCTTAAAAATATTTTTATGCTCGTCTGTGAACGCAACATTTCTTCTTTGCATCATATTTTCTGCCATCTCATAGGCCTTTTCCAATCTAAACGTACTAAAACCATTGCTTCCGCCCCAAGAAAATGAAGGAATAAATTTATTGGGGAAATGTGCGCCAAAGATATTGGCTGCCACTCCTACGACGGTTCCGGTATTAAACATTGTATTGATCCCGGATTTTCCATGATCTCCCATAATTAAACCACAAAATTGTAATCCCGTGCGGATAAAATCCTCTTCTTCATAACTCCAACACTTAATTTCGGAGTAGTTATTCTTCAAGTTAGAGTTATTGGTGTCCGCTCCCAGATTACACCATTCTCCTAAAACTGAATTTCCTAAATAGCCATCGTGACCTTTATTCGAATAACCAAACAGAACACTATTGCTCACTTCTCCTCCAACTTTGCAGTACGGGCCGATGGTGGTTTCTCCATAAATCTTCGCTCCCATTTTAACTACAGCATGTTCGCCAATAGCTATTGGTCCTTGCAGAATGGCGCCATCCATAATGGTGGCATCTTTTCGAACGACAATGGGGCCATTGGAAGCATTTAAAATACACGCTCCAATTTCTGCTCCTTCTTGAATATAGATTTGCTCACTATTTGAAACATACAATGCATTCCCCAACAAATTGCTATTGTTAATGAAATCCGATTTGGAAAGTGCTATATCCGCTACAATCTGACTGCCATTGAGTTGAAAGATGTTCCAACAATGTTTCAGTTGTACCAAAACGCCTTGATATGTTTTAGTTTTCTTTGCTTTGGTACTAGCCACCAATTGATCGATGGTCGCAATTGAGTCTGTTGTTCTATAGGCAATAAGATCGCCATCATTGGAGTAAAGAGCCTCTT
The DNA here is from genome assembly GCA_020436175.1 of Bacteroidota bacterium. Classification (GTDB taxonomy): domain Bacteria; phylum Bacteroidota; class Bacteroidia; order Chitinophagales; family JADIYW01; genus JAGQYH01. The sequence goes on along the minus strand of JAGQYH010000149.1, from coordinate 711 downwards.
CCAAACCTAATGACTCAATGGAATTAATAATATTGGCATCAGGAATTACACCGGCATTGATGTAGATCAAATCACCATTGGGAGGCAAGAACGGAAACAGATTTTGCAAATAATCCCGCGTTAAAATGGCGGGTTCAGCTTTTAAATGTAAACTCCATTTCTTTCTAATGGTAAAAACACCTAGTCTAAAATCAGCTACCGGCCTGGTATAAGCCAAAGGCAATAAATTCTTGATGTGAACCGGATCAAAGAGGACGAATTTTTTAGTGACCATCATTCAAAAATAAAAAAGCCTTCACAATTGGAAGGCTTTTCGATATAATTTAATTCGAATATTTTTTATTCTGCTTTAGACTCTTCTTCCTTAGCAGCAGGCTTTGTAAACCTGGCATATTTTTTCTTGAACTTATCAATTCTACCGGCAGTATCGATAAATTTCATTTTACCGGTAAAGAATGGATGTGATGTGTTAGAAATCTCCATTTTAATCAAAGGATATTCATTGCCATCTTCCCAAGCTACTGTTTCACTACTGGCCGCGCATGATTTACCTAAAAATGCATAATCATTTGATACGTCTTTAAAAACAACCAATCTATAATTTTCCGGATGTGTATCTTTTTTCATCTTACTGTTATTAATTTCAGGCTGCAAAGATAATAAAACAATTGTTTTGTTGATAGTACTTAATTAATTGATAAAATTGGAAAG
>JAGQYH010000148.1 GCA_020436175.1 Bacteroidota bacterium | reverse complement strand
ACGGTACATCCACAACTTCCTTTTGCATTGGAAATCACTAAAGGTTCAGTTCCGTCATTTTTAAAAGTGAAAACTCTTAATGGATCTGAGTTTTGCTCAATCGTTCCATAATCAATTGTAGTGGCATCAAAATTCATTTGAGGGCCGGTTTTCAATTCCTTTTTGTCACCATCTTGAGCATTGATGTTAGCTATATTCAAGACCATAGCAAAAGCCAAAAGGAGTACACTAAATTTTTTCATTGTTTTTCTTTTTATTTAAATTAAATGTAAATCAATTAAAAAAGATTTCTAATTTTTTAAGTAGTAATTAACAAAAAAGTGGATGGTAATGGAAGTGCTTACGATTACTTCTGAAGCGTAAAGGTGCCATTGATCACAATAGACTTTGTGTTAGGTCTTAGGTCTTCATCAGAAACTTCGTAAAGTTTAATGTCATCAATACTGAAGAGGTAAAAATTACCTTTATCATTTGCTCTGACCACATTATACTGAGCCACGCCTCTTATAAAACCGGAGATGGTGCTGTATTCTTTTTTGCCATTGCTGTAATATTCTGCCACAACGTAAGCCATTCTGTCATCTAAAAGATCTAATGAGAAGGCACCGTATTGAAAAGGAGCTTCTAACGGATCGCTAAAACTTTGATTGAAGAAGGTTAGTTCAAGTGTATGGCCAAATCCTAAATCGATAATCACTTTTCGTTCTTCAGGATGCAATATGGTATTGGTATTGAGAGAATAAGTTGCCAAGTCAGTGGCTTCTTCATTGAAATTTAGGGTAAGATCTCCGTTGATCTTAAGGTCTATTCTTTCATTATTGGCATTAGCCGGGTTCACTTCATCCACACTACAAGATGCCAAAACCAGTGGAAAGGTGATGATCATTAGTAGTATCCATTTAATTGAGGTAGTATTTTTTAAAGTCTTTTTCATTTTAATGCTCTCTTCTCTTCTTTTTTCAGGTCAATTCTAAACTTATGACGCTTTATATAACATTGCGTCACAAATAAAATGCCAATTGTATCATATTTTTTAAGTTTTTAATTAACATGATGTGCGTCATTATTATAAAACAACAAAAATTCGCATTTCGTTGCCTATGTTACCCATGATTTGATCTAATGAAAAAACATTTACGTCAATTCACGAGTAACAAAAAATTCAATCAAAAGGTTTACATGTCAGAGGGATTCCTATAATCGTCAGTTATAGCAATAGAGAGGTTACATTACAGACTAATATTATTGAAATTTAAAACAAATAGCAAAAATACCTACAAAAATAGGTATTTTGCCTATATGGGATATTAGGTTTAGTTGGAAGCTTATGGATGAGGTTTTACTCCGGATAAAAGATAGATTACTTCAATAAAGTAAATGTACCGTAGATCTGAATGTAGTTTTCTTCCGCTGTTGTTCTTTTTACCAATACGTCATAAAGCTTAAGATTTTCTACTCTTACTAAATATTGGTTGTTGTGCTCAGTAGCTCTAAACACATTGAATTGCTGTGTGTTCTCTAAGTAACTTGGGGCAGAGCAATAAGTTCTCTTACCGTCAATGTAATAATCGGCCACTAAATAGGCAGGCTTGGAACTGAGTAGATTGTGGGCAAAAGCGCCATATTGATATAGGTTTTCAAGCGGATGACTAAAATATTTTTGATATAAGGTCAGATCGATAAAACTGTTCTCATCAATGTTTATTCTTACTAAATGTTCACCATCATTCACAATGGGTTCAGTTCTTTTAGTATAAGAAGACAAATCTTCATTCTCTATATGGATAGATTTGATGATATCTCCATTGATATTAAAATCAACTCTTTCTGTAGTATTGCTGATCGGTTGCAGCTCATCAACAACATCAATAGAACTGCAGGACGATAGTAACAAAGAGATAGTTACTAAGGAGTAGGCAAAAAAATGGCCTAAGCTAATTTTTAGGGGTGAGGTTTTCATGTTTAATAAAGGGTTTTAATAATTTGAATTACTTATCTGTCTGTCACATAATTTTATTGATTAAATATTACATCCATTTTCATAAGAAATCGGACTCATAATAGTTTTAGACAATTAAATGTAGGCGCAAAGGGAGGGAAGGTCAAGCTAAAAGTGATTTATTTTTATAAAATAGGCTAATCGCCTATAAGAAATGTAAACTTAAGGTAGTAAATCACTTAGTATGCCATAAACATAGGTGCCAAGAATGGCAAATATCAAAGTGATTATAATGATGGTGAAACCACTGCCAATTAATGCATATAATGGCCCCGGGCAAGCTCCGGTGAGCGCCCAGCCAAGACCGAATATAAATCCACCGAAAATTTGACCGTATGAAAAATTTTTATCGGGCAGTTCAATTTTCTCTCCTTCAATAGATCTTAAATTAAATCGTTTGATCAATTGAACGGAAATGATACCGACCAATATCGCAGTTCCAATGACGCCATACATGTGAAAGGAATCAAATCTGAACATTTCCTGAATCCTAAACCAGGAAACAATTTCTGCTTTAATGAAAACAATCCCAAAAACTAGTCCGACCAATAAATATTTATAATTCTTCATTCATTAAAGTATTAAAGGTAAAAGCAAATGGGTCATGACTAATCCACCGGCAAAAAAGAAAACGGTTGCTAATAAAGATGGCCATTGTAAATTCGCTATCCCCATAATGGAATGACCTGAAGTGCATCCATCCGCCCATCTGGTTCCAAAGCCTACAAAAAAGCCTCCAACAGCTATGAAAATCCAACCTTTGGAGGTTTTTAAGCTATCCCAACTAAAGATATCGGCAGGTAGTAATGTTGTAAAATCGGTGACGCCTAAATTGATTAAAGCCAATTTTGTGCGTTCGGCAATCACAATGTCATTAGGGTCGGCCAAATATGTGGCCGCGATGACGGCTCCTATCAATATACCAACCACAAAGTAGAGATTCCAAATTTCCTTTTTCCAATCGTAATCGAAGAAGGCAAATTTTCCCGGCAAGCAAGCAGCACAAGCGTGTTTCATGGAAGATGAAATACCAAACTTCTTATTGCCAAGAATCAATAAAGCCGGAACAATCAATCCGATCACGATTCCGGCTATAGACCAATGCCATGGCTGTCTCAGTAATTCAAGCATATAAATTCTTTAAGTTAAGGTGGTAGGGCAAACAAACTCCGTCTTTGGAACATTAGTTTGCGCTAACGCTTGAAAACCGCCATTTATATCATATAAATTATGAATGCCCCGTGCTTTTAAAATGGAGGCGGCGATCATCGATCTGTAACCACTTTTGCAATGTACATAGAAATTATCTTCTTGTGCCTTGAAAGTAGCCATTTGATCATTTATATCACTTAAAGGTATATTGATGGCATTTTCTACATGTTCGGATTGATATTCCGTGAGTGTTCTTACATCGAAAATGGTAATGTCATTTTTGAATTGCTGTGCAACAGTTTCAGCAGAAACACTCATTATAGAGTCTGTTTCATACCCTTCTTCTTGCCAGGCTGTTAAACCACCTCCAAGATAGCCTAACGTTTTGTCAAAGCCCACACGAGCTAAACGGGTGACGGTTTCTTTTTCTTTACCTTTTGGACTAACCAGTAAAATAGGTTGCTTTACATCTTTGATCAAAGTGCCTACCCAAGGAGCAAAATTTCCATTGATACCAATGAATACTGATCCGGGAATATGAACTTTAGAAAACTCTTCGGGATCTCTTACATCTAAAACCAAAGCATCATGCTGCTCAGCCAACTGCTTGAATTCCTTTGCCGTTAAGGGTTTGTCGCCATGGCTCAAGATAAGATCGATGTTTTCGTAGCCTTCTTTATTCATTTTTACATTTTGAGGGAAGTAGGCCGGTGGAGGCAATAATCCGTCAGTTACTTCTTTGATGAACTCGGCTTTGGTCATATCTGCTCTTAAGGCATAGTTAATTTCCTTTTGGTGACCTAAGGTATCAACGGTTTCTTTCATCATATTTTTACCGCAAGCTGATCCTGCACCGTGACCGGGATAAACGATCACATCATCCGGCAATATCATGATCTTGTTTCTAAGGCTTTCAAACAGTAAACCGGCCAATTCATCTTGTGTGAGGCTGGTAGCCTTTTGTGCCAAGTCAGGACGGCCAACATCTCCTAAAAATAAGGTGTCTCCCGAGAAAATGGCATGCTCCTTCCCTTGTTCATCCAAGAGGAGGATAGTCATACTTTCCATAGTGTGGCCGGGTGTATGCAACACTTTCAAGGTAACATCTCCTAGTTTGAAGCTTTGATTGTCTTTTGCAATGATGGCATTGAAGTTGGTTTGTGCTGTCGGGCCATAGATGATATCCGCCCCGGTTTTTTCCGCTAAAGTGAGGTGGCCACTGACAAAATCTGCATGGAAATGTGTTTCAAAGATATATTTGATCTTTACACCATCATATTCTGCTCTGTCAATATAAGGCTGCACTTCTCTTAACGGATCAATGATAGCAGCTTCTCCATTGGATACGATGTAGTATGCTCCTTGAGCTAGACATCCTGTGTATATTTGTTCAACTTTCATGTTTGTATGTTTTATTTACGCCTTTTGTGGCTGTTAATGTTCAATATGTTTTGGAAGGATAACATCCTTGTTTATAATATAAGTTCTTTGATGAGGATGTAAATCCCCATGACTAAGACAAACCATCCAAATCCTTTTTTCAGTTTGTCTCCATTAATTTTATGAGAAAGTGCATTGCCTGCAAAAATGCCAACGATAGATAGACCTGTGAAGATCAATAATAACTGCCAGTCGATTTGATAGTGTAAAACATCGCCAATGAAACCGATTAATGACTTAATGGCAATGATCAATAGCGAAGTGCCAACGGCTAGTTTCATGGGCAGTTTACCGAGAATAACCAATGCCGGAATGATCAGGAATCCACCACCTGCACCCACTAATCCGGTCAACAAACCCACCACTAAACCTTCCATAATGATCAAAGGATAGTTTAAGTGAGCATCCTCTTTTACTTCATAATCTCCATTTCCCCTGATCATTGAAACTGAGGCTATCACCATCAATATGGCAAAAAGACCCATCATCAGAATTCTTCTGGTGACAACATATCCGGCTAAAGTGAAAAGTTCATCTGGAATAGAAGGAATTATGATATATCTGGTGAAAAAGACAGAAATAATGGCAGGAATACCAAAAATGAGCGCCATTTTTAAATTGGCCTGACTTTGATTGTGTTTTTGAATACCGCCAACCAATGCAGTTGTGCCAACAATAAAAAGAGAATATGCGGTCGCCAGTTTCTCATCTAAATGAAAAAGATACAACAGTACAGGAACAGTCAGTATTGACCCTCCGCCACCAATTAAACCTAATGAAAGTCCTATGGCAATGGCCGAAATATAACCTATGATCTCTAGTTCCATTATAAACTACAATTTTCCATACAATCAAAAATTTTCAGTAACTCACGATCCTGAATGGCATAATACACATGCATGCCTTTTTTTTCAGAGTTGAGAATGCCTTTGTCTTTCATCTTGATCAAATGATGTGACAATAAAGACTGCTCGGCTGAGATCGGAATCCTTTCTTGAATTTCAGAGACACACAATGGCTCTTCTTTTTCCAATGTTTCCAGGATCTTTAGTCTTAATGGATGTCCAATGGTTTTCAATACTTCCGCAATCTTATAAACTTTACCAACCGATATGTCTCTTGTAATTTTCATAAAACAAATATATGAACATATATTCATATAGTGTATAGAATAATTGTTAAAATATTTTAAATTACAACTTCTTATCAGATGGAATGGAAATTAATGAGAAAAGTATTCATAGCGGTAGTTGTTTTAGTAGTAATCTCATTCCTTGTATTGTTTAATGTTCGACCTCAACCGGCAGCTTTACAAAGTTGTTTGGTAGAACCTAAAGAAACAGACAATAGTGGTTTGCAAGTTCAATTTTTAGGGAATACCAATTTGTTGTTTACAGATGGAGAAACGTCCATACTTACCGATGGCTTTTTTACACGACCGAATGCATTTAAGGTTTTATTCGGCAAGGTGGAGCCGGACAAATCCATCGTGGAGGAATGCCTTAAAAAAGCAGGTATTGAACAACTGGATGCGGTAATTCCTTTACATTCTCATTTTGATCATGCGATGGATGCACCGATGGTAGCCGATATAACCGATGCTACATTAATCGGATCGACTTCAACTTTAAATATTGGGAAGGGATATGGTTTGCCAACAGAACAAATGATGATCGCACCATTGAACCAGGTATTGGAAATTGGAAAATTTAAAATCACTTTCATTGCTTCCCGGCAT
>JAGQYH010000147.1 GCA_020436175.1 Bacteroidota bacterium | reverse complement strand
TCAACCTTATTTAGGGATGCACATTGAGAGGCGTTCTTAATGATGATGTCCGCCCGGACCATGAACATGACCATGCTCCAATTCCACAGCTTCTGCATCTCGCACACCCATTATTTCAACTGAAAAATATAGGGTAACTCCGGCCAATGGATGATTAAGATCCAACGTTACATTTTCGCCTTCAATTTTGGTGACCATCGCAATTTGTACGCCTTGATTAGAATCTACCTGCACCCGCATACCTTCTTGCAATTCTTCATTGCCTTCGCCTTGAAATCCCGATTTAGGAACCACATGAACGGCATTTGGGTTAAACTTGCCGTAAGCATCTTCCGGAGCTATTACCACAGAAAGTTTATCTCCGGTTTTCTTTCCTTCCAATTCCTTTTCTAATCCAGGAATCAAGTTGCCAATTCCTTGAATATATCCTAGTGGTTCTCTGCCGGCTGAACTATCTAAAATTTCTCCTTTTTCGTTTTTCAATTCGTAGTGGATGAAACCCACTTTATTTTTTGCAATTTGCATAGTGTATATTTTATGATCACAAAGGTAGGTTATACTTGGCAGGTTATGGTGTAAACTACTTCATCTAAATGTAAAGGATTGTGGGAAGATCAATTGATGTCTTTGAGTTTATTGTTAATTGGGTAGAATTAGTTCATTGATGCTTCGAATGTAGTCTTCGGCAGAGGCTTTTGGGTGGGCGACATATCCAATAATTTTGCCATTGTAGTCGATGATCACCATTTCCGGAAAAGTGCCATTGGGGTTGTATTTTTCCGCCAGTGATTCATTCCTTAGTTTTTGTTCGTCTGATAATTGATTTTTCTTTCTTACCGGGAAGTCAGCTTTTAGCAAAATTAAATTGTCATTTGCAAAATTGTTAAATGTTGTAGTGGAAAATAAGTCGCGCTCTAATTGAGCACATGGCAAACACCAATCTGAACCGGAAAAACTGATCAGAATAAATTTGTTTTGAGTTTTTGATTGGGAAGTTGCTGTTTCAATATTGGTTAACCATTGCGCTTGTTCCTGCGCATTTAGATTCAAGCTAAAGAAAAAACAAAAAAAGACAAACAAATACTTCACTTACTGTTCTTTTAGTTTATAGAGTCCATTAAACAATACCGACCAAGTGCTGCCATAGTCGTTAGAGACTTCCCATAATTGTTGGACATTGCCATTGGGAAAAGGTGTCCAGGTGATTCTATTCAAATAATTTTTGCCTTGTGGATCCACGGCAGGTCGACTATACATGACCATTGTACTGTCCGTCCAATGACCGGATAACTGCAAATTTCCACCTTGGTTATCTACCCAAGTTTGATGCCATTGTTTGGTGTTGGCATCGTAAAAGTTATAGCTTGTTCCCGTAAAAGCACCTCCTGAAGACGACCAGTTTTCTTGAATCACACAACTGTCTTGTAATATCTTTATATGATTGGTGCCAACAATTTTCCCATCGGCGTTGTAAGTTTCCCAATCGCCTACCCAAAAATCAAATTGACGATAGGCTTCATTACAACATTTGCAGGGCTTGTTTTCATCTTGTGCCGACAATAATTGCCAACCAAACATCAAAAGGAAAACGCATAATAATGGTCGCATAGCCTTACTTTTTTACCAATTTCATAGTCATGATTACATTTTCAACAGGAACATCTCCCGGACCTGTTTTTACTTCTGCAATTTTATCTATCACCCAAAGACCTTCAACAACCTCGCCAAAAACGGTATAATTTTGATCTAAATGTGGTGTGCCGCCAATAGTTTTATAAACCGCTCTTTGGTCTTCCGGGATGGTATGTCCTGATCTGGCTTCGGCAGCGGCTAAGCTGGCATCGTTGAACACTTTTCCCTGAACAATATAGAATTGAGAGTAGGAAGACTTTTTCTCGGGATTGACATTATCGCCCATTCGTGCGGCGGCCAACGCACCTTTTTTATGAAAGAGATTCGGTCTAAATTCAGCCGGAAGGGTTTCTCCTTCTTCAGATTTTTCGCCTGCGGAAAGCTTGGTTTCAGGGTTGCCGCCTTGGATCATGAATTGGTTGATCACCCGGTGAAAAGTCAAACTGTCGTAAAATTCCTGTACAACTAATCGGATAAAGTTATCTCGATGAATCGGAGTTTCGTTGTATAACTTTACTTTCATGTCGCCATAATTGGTGCTGATCAAAACCAGTTGTTCTTTGCCTTTTTTGACGGATGTGTTCCCGGTTTTTGTGGAGCTGCAACCGGAAAAAAGGATCATACTCAAGAAGCTTAATAGGAGGATGTTTGTTTTCATGTGAAGGACAATGTTTATGTTATAATTCATCAAAATATTCTAAAACTAATCTTTTTAAAAGTTTTTCCTGTTCTTCTCCGGTAAGTTTTCGATGGTTTCGGGTTAACTCAAAATGTGGCCAGCCATCTTCATCTCTTCCGATGAAAGAATAAAAACCAACTCTGGATAGAAGCGTACAAACCGCAATATGCAGCACGTCTTGTTTTTCTTCTTTGGTAAACTCAGATCGAAACTGCCCGAGTTCTCTATGTCCGATCAAGAACAAAATACCCTGTAGATCCGGCCGTCTTTTAAACTGATGCTTTAGTTTGATCCGTAATCTATCCCAAGCAGTTTTGTCGTATGTAGTGATCAAGTCTGTCATATAAACTTAAATTCATCAGCATCATCCAAAAAAGGAAAGTGATCTCTGAATTTATGGAGGTCAAATTTACTAATTGATATGGTATGTATTTTTGGTTCGTGTTGTACCGTGAATAATTCCTTTCCCGCATAATCATAAACAGAGCTGTCGCCGGAGTGATAAACGTCGTTGTCGTCATTGCCAATTCGATTAACGCCTGCTACATAACAAACATTTTCAATGGCTCGTGCTTTCAATAAAGTTTTCCAGTGTTCGCTTCTTTTTTCCGGCCAATTGGCTACATAAATTTGTAGATCGACATTATGCTTGTTTCTGCACCATGCAGGGAATCGCAAATCGTAACAAATGAAAGGTTGAATGGTCCAATTTTTATATTGAATAATCAAGTGGTCATTGCCCTGCTGATAGTTTTCAAATTCATTCACCAACGAAAAAAGATGATGTTTGTCATAAGTTTGAATACGTCCGTTCGGCTCTATCCAAATAAATTTATTGACGTATGGATATGGCTGATCTGGATTGCCATGAATGATCAAACTACCGCAAATTGCAGCTTGTTTGTCTTTGGCCATTCGTTTCATCCATTCGACAGATTCGCCTTCCAACGATTCGGCCAGTTGAGCAGGTTTCATGCTGAAGCCGGTGGAAAACATTTCGGGTAGAATAATGATATCGGTACCATCAATTGCATGAATACATTTTTCAAAATAATCAAGATTATAGCCTTTGTCTTGCCATTTCAAGTCGGATTGAATGAGTGTAATGCTTAAATCTTGCATAATTTTTCTGCTGCTGCGATGAGTACATCCGGTGTTTTGGCAAAACACACACGAATTAATTTTTGTTCCGTCGGTTTTTCATAAAACGGACTCAATGGGATGGTGGCAATGCCGTGTTTTTGTGTCAATTCAATGGCAAATTCCATATCTGACAGGTTGCTGATCTCTGCATAATCCAATAATTGAAAATAGGTGCCATTAGTGGGCAAAAAGCGAAAACGAGTATCTTGCAGGAGATCCAAAAACTGATCTCTTTTAGTTTGATAGTCTTCCGACAAATGATTGTAATGCTTTTCTTCCAACAGGTAATCGGCTAAGGCATACTGAACCGGTGTATTGACAGAAAAAACGATGAACTGATGTAATTTTTTAAATTCAGACATCAAATAATCGGGTCCAACAGCATAGCCAACTTTCCAGCCGGTGTTATGGAACGTCTTTCCAAATGAGAAAGTAACGATACTTCTATTGTATAAAATGCTGCTGCTCAAAATAGAGTGATGCTTTCTGCCGTCAAAAACCATGTGTTCATATACTTCGTCACTAAGGATGAACAGATCATTTTGTTTAACAATTAGTTCCAAAGCAAGGATGTCATCCGGGGACAATGTTTTTCCTGTGGGATTATTCGGAGAGTTGATGATGATTAGCTGTGTTTTGCTGTTAATGGCATCATTTACTCTATCCCAATCAATATCAAAGTTGGGATAATGGGTTGGAATTCTTACAATTTTTCCACCGGCCATTTTAACCGCCGGAGCATAGATGTCGAAAGCCGGATCAAAAATAATGACTTCATCACCAGGATGAACCATCATTTGGATAGCAGTATATACGGCTTGTGTGGCTCCGGCCGTGATACAGATCTCTTTATCAATGTCAATTTTTCGCTGATAAAGTTTGCCGATTTTTTGAGCAATCACTTGTCTCAAAGTTTCAACACCGTTTAAGGGTGCATATTGGTTGAATCCCTCATGCATGTATCGGTTAACCAGATCAAACAATTTGGGTTGAGAAGAATAGTTAGGAAAACCTTGCGACAGATTGATGGCGTTACAACGTTTTGCCAAATCACTCATGGTGGCAAAAATGGTGGTATTGCTTTTGGGAAGTTTCGATCTCAATGGTGGCCGTTAAATGAAAACAAATATTGATCTGCTCTGAAATTCAATTGCTAAATATACTCACTTCCCTTTTTATCCTTTTTTAAGTCTAATGTAATTTGCTTGATATATTGTTCTTTTGATTTATCACAAATGAGTAATACATCTCCGGTGTCCACTACAATATAATTGTCTAAGCCTTGCACCACCACCAATTTATCTTTTGGTGCTTTAATCATGTTATTGGTGGCATCATAGATTTTAATATCGTCGCTGGAAAGGGCATTATTGCTTTCATCTTTTTTATATTCTGCATGTAAGGAAGCCCATGTGCCCAAATCTGACCAGCCAAACTCAGAAGGGATGACATAAACATTGGGAGCCTTTTCCATAATGCCGAAATCAACCGAAATGTTGGGACATTGCGTAAAAGCCCGCTCAATGGCTAAGGATTCAACAGGCGTATTCAAATCGTCCTCTATCTCTAAAAAAGCATCACTGACATCAGGCAGTAACGTCTCAAATGCATGAATTATATTTTTGACATTCCAGATAAAAATGCCGGCATTCCATAAAAACTCGCCGGTTGCGATAAAACGTTCCGCCGTGGCCAAGTTCGGTTTTTCCGTAAAAGTTTTCACCTTATACACTTCTTCCTCAATTTCCGGCTCTAAAAACTGGATATAGCCATAGCCGGTATCCGGTCTAGTGGGTACAATACCAAGGGTAACCAATGCATCATTATGACTCACAAAATCCAATGCCTTTGTGGTAGTGGCTACATAATTGTCCTCGTTAATAATGATGTGATCAGACGGCGCAACAATTATATTAGCATCTTGATTTTTTTGTCTGATCTTGTAAGAAACATAGGCAATACAAGGTGCCGTATTTTTTCTGGCAGGTTCTCCCAATATTTGATCATCGGTTAACTCAGGCAATTGTTCTCTCACCAGATCAATGTAATCGATATTGGTAAGGATATAAATGTTCTCTACCGGACAGATCTTTAGAAAGCGTTCGAAAGTGCTTCTGATCAAAGTTTTGCCCGTACTTAAAATATCTAAAAACTGTTTGGGTTTATTTGTGCGTGATGCCGGCCAAAAGCGACTGCCGATCCCACCGGCCATTATGGCCACATAGTTATTTTTATTCATCAGTTTGTAATCTAGTCTTGATGCAAAAGTGCAAATATTCTTTTGCATAGTAAACCTTAATTGGAAAAATAACGCTAAGTAGTAGTATGGATATTGGCCAATAACTTACCTAAATAATGTTAATTTGTGATGGATTATCCTGCCTTTTCATAAAATCTGATGATTTTAGCTAGTATAATCTATCCATTAATTAAGAATAAGTTCTGAATGAAAAATTTATTGGTTAAGGAATGTTTGGTTGCACTATTATTTTTTTCATTCAATGCAATTCAAGCTCAGCAAAAATACAGCGCTTCCGTTGATCTCACCAAAGTTGAGAATGATCAATTAAAAGTTGAGTTAGAAGTTCCGGATTTGGAAGGAAAGGACTTGCTATTTGTTTTTCCGAAAGTGGTTCCGGGAACGTATGATGAGTTTAACTTTGGCAGGTTCGTTTCACATTTTAGAGCGTATACGGAAAGTGGGAAAAAGGTGCGGGTTAAGAAGAATGACATGACTAGTTACCTGATTAAAAAGGCTGGTAAAGTCGATAAAATTTCCTATTTGGTAGACGATTCATGGGATGATTTTGATGGCATTAAATATATCTTTCAACCCGGTGGGACAAATATCGAAGCCGGCAAACAGTTCGTGTTTAATAA
>JAGQYH010000146.1 GCA_020436175.1 Bacteroidota bacterium | reverse complement strand
TTGTTATCATATTGCACCATAAACTTATTAAACACCGAACTAGTGTCGTTTACAAACAAAGGCACATCGTAATACACCATCTGACTAAAACGAACATCATAGTCGATACCTACAGGCACATTACCTTTGAATCCAATGAAATTTCTGGCTTCAATCCTATAGTTATTGTATTTAATATTCCGAACTAACCATGGGTTGACATCTGACAATGTATTCAGATTGTTTATCTCTAAATGGCCGATCCATTCATTGTACATAACGATGTAATCCTTGTACAACTTAGTCTGATGTTTGATATCCGGTAAGGCATAAACATTACCTTCGTCGGTTAAAAACCAAAATCCGGCTCGTATAAACCATCGTTCTTTGCCCACTTCAAAGTAAGGATTTAAACCAAATGCAAAACGATTATCATTCATTACGCTTTTTAAGGCATTGAAATCAATAAATGTATTGCCGCCCACTTTAAAGATCTCGTTGAAGGTCTTGGAAATCCCAATATCCCAGTTAAAGTTGAACTCTTTATTGTTGTAATCATCCGTAGTAGAATGAAATCTAATGGCCGTATTGTAATCCAGTCCAATACTATTTTCTTCATGATTAAAGAAGAAGAGCTTCACTCCTCCTTTGTTATAGCGATTTCGAGTTTGGGCCGAAGTAAAAGTGGTGTCTTCTTGATCATAACCGTAGAAATGATAGGTGTTTAAACTAAAATAAGGTTCTGCCCCAACCGTCATACCATTGATATAATATTCACCCAAAGCTTTCACATCGGTTTCGCCATACTTTTGATTCTCAATCTTCTTTCTTCGCGAAGAAATATGCTCCAATCCTAATCCCACTCTGAATTTCTGCGTATTCTTATTGGCTACTTGAAAATCGATTAATGGTGTCAGATAGTTGCCAAAACCTGCTTTCAAATAAATAAAAGGCAGTGATACTTCATCTTCCTTAGGATAGCCTAAAGGTCGAAGCTCGGAAGGTTCATATTGCACTTCTTCATAAGTAATGGGCAAGTTATAGTTTTGGCTCCCAGGATTATCGATCACTATTTCCGGTATTTTCGGAGCAAAATTCTTTTTGTTGGCCCTTTTTACGACCGGTTCATAGTCCTTAACTATATCAATGGTTTCATTCTCCAATGTCGCAGTATCCGTTTGTGCTGCTATTCCTGAAATCAGAAAACAACTCAAGCCAACGATTATATATATTCGTTTTAACATCCCTTTCAATTTAATTGTCATCAAATTTTAACTCATTATTCTCCTTGTCCGGCAAGGCGATCTTGGAATTCTGCGCTTCCAATGCTTCTATTTCGGCAAATTTGCGTTCCGCTGCCTGACGCCATTCATCATCTTGCTTATAGTTATCCAAAATACTTTGCATAGTGGCTTTTGCCTTAAACAAGTTATCTTGCTTGATGTAGATATCGGCCAAGATCATATATGTTCGAACTAACAATGTGGCATAAGAAGGATAATTTCTAACAAATTCGAAGCAGGTTTCTTCTGCTTTTTGGAGATCGCCCTTATCGAAATAGTCTTTAGCAATAAAATAAGTGCCCTCAGCCGCCCATTGATTAGTGGTTCTCGTTTTGATCACCTTAAAATCTTCAATAGCAGTTGACTTGTTGCCTTTTTCCCAAAGCGATTTAGCCCGGTAATAATAGGCTTCGGTTTGTTGCAGTTCAGTATAACCGTCATCACCAATGACGCGATTAGCATAATCAATGGTAACGGCATAATCTTTTAGCTGAAAGTTGGACCTCAGCATTCCTAAAACAGCCGTACGCCTGTTGTCTTCAGTTGTAGCCACATTGATCAATTCCAAATACTGATCTTTGGCGGTTGCATAATCTTTAGTATGATAAAAGTTGATGCCGGAAGCCCTTTGCAAACTGCGCTCAACAAATCTGTTCTGTGGTTGCTCCAAAACATAATTGTAATCCTCCAGCGCCTTCAAAAACTCTTGAAAACTAAAATAACATTCGGCTTTATAGAAATGAGCCGGCAAACTGAAATACCCCTTGGGAAAACGCAACAGATAATCATTGAATGATTGTAAAGCCTGATCATACTGCCCTTTGGTAAATTGATTTTCAGCCGACAGATACAAAATGGAATCCTGAGCCGATACGGTTACACTGGCATCAGGGACACTATTCAAATAATTAATATAACCATTGGGATCGCCTTTAGCAATATAAACATCCTTAATGGCATTCAATGCCTCTGCAGATGCACTGGTTTTAGGATATTTGGCCACTACCGTTTTATACCGTTTCAATGCTTCCTCATAATCATCCATATTGTAATACACCAAACCCATTCTTAAATAAGCCGGTGCCACCCATTCACTGCTGGAATGATCTCTTATGATAGTTTTAAATGTGTTAAGGGCATCTTCATTTTTACCTTGAAGTATGTAAGTATTACCAATTTCAAATAAAGCATCATCCACCAAAACAGAGTTAGGATATCCCGTCATTACTCTCTTGAGTTGATCAATCTTAGCATCGTAATTGCCCTTTAATCCTTCAATAATACCTTTTTGATAGAAGGCATAGTCAGAAGCATCATAGCCTTTTGAAATAACTTTGTCGTAATAGGTTAATGAAGCATTATAATTTCTCTGAAGAAAATAACAATCGGCTGTTCGAAGTAAGGCATCCGGTAAAAGATTATTGGCTATTTCAGTGTTTCTTGAACTAGATAGTAAAGTTGCTGCCTGCTCAAATGATTTTTGCGCTTTGCTGTAATCCTTTAATTTATAATGATTGTAACCTTGCACGTAATGAGCAGTAGCCTTTTCCACTTTCAACGTGTGTTCCTCTTTCAATGCCCCGGCGCCGGCTAAAAATTGGGTCATTTCATTGATACTCTTTTCATATTCACCTTTGATATGATAAATATCTCCCCGCCAATACTTCGTTAAGGCAAGTAGACTTTTATCCGGGGTATAACGCTCTGCCTTGTTAAAAGCCGTTAGGGCATCATTTAACTTCCCATCGCTGTATTCAGAAATACCTTTATGATAGGCCATTAATTGATAGGCTTCTTGAATCTTTACAGAAGGATTTTTGATGCCTTCAATGATCTGTAGTGCTTCATTATAATTTCTAGTTTGTAACAGCACATTTGCCAAAACTTCATTCGCCTCGGCTGTATATTTGGAAGACGGATACGTTTCTATAAAGCTTCTAATGGTGACCAAGGCATCATTATTATAGCCTAATTCATAAGAAAGTTTTCCATAGTTAAATTTTGCTTCCTCTACAATTGCTTTGTCAAAGTCCAATGTTGATGCCCTTTGCAATGCGTTTCTGGCATTTTCTTTATCGTTTAATTTTAGATATGCATTCCCGGTTAAGAATAGAGCATTTTGTGCTAGTGCATTGTTCAAGTGATTTAGCTCTTTGAAATTCTTAACCGCTCCCTGATAATCACCGGTTTGATATTGAGCATATCCCAATTGATAATAGTCCTCCTTAGTAACAGTTTTGGCTTGCTTCTCATAGGCAGTTAAATAGTCAACTGCTGATTTATAATTTCCCAATTCAAAATAGGATTGTCCAATTAACTGATTGATATCAGCTTTATTTTTAATCGATCTTTCGTCAATTACCGGCACTGCATAATCAATGACACCTTGATAATCCTTTCCCAAAAACTTTATTTGTGTAATGTAATAAGGTACAACCGTTTTATACTTGCTGACGTTTTTTATTTTATCAAAGGAAGCAATAGCCGCATCGTATTCTTTATCGTAATATGCAGCCATACCATAATAATAATTGACATCAGTATAATAGTCGCCGTCTTTCTTGTTGATGATATCAATCCATGTAGATTTTGCCTGTGCAAATCGTTTGGTAGAGAAATAGCAGAAGCCTTTTTTAAAGGCAAACTCATCGTACATCCTTTTGTTTAATGCTCTTTCATTTACTTTACTGTAATAGATCAAGGCATCATTAAAATCTCTATCCTCAAAATACCAATTACCCAAATCAAAGTAGGCAACATTGGTAAACGAATGACCTTTGAAAGTATTGATGTATTCCAAATAATAGTCTTCCGTTTTAGGATCTTTTTGATGAGCAGCTGATGAAGCTTTATAATAGTAGGCATCTGCCAACAATAAATTGGATTTGCTGTCATCTAATGCTTCATACTCGGCAATAAAATCAGTGAATTTATTGTAGGCAATATTGTACTTCTCCTGAACATAGATTTCCAAAGCATCCTTATAAGCTTTTGCTGGATCAGCATATTTTGCGGTTTGCTGTGCTTGAACCGTTGACACGGACATTATGGTAATAAATAAGGTAAATACTTTTCTTATGATGGTATTCATATGGCTTATATATTTGAATCTCTTTTTTGAGATTTTGATTTATTGGTGCAATTCCCTTTGTTTTTTGCTATTCATAAAGTATGCCTAAAACGACAAACAGGCACTTATTTATTGTTTTCAATAGCATTAGCAATCAAACGCGAAATTGGTTAAAACATTCTGTTAGTTGCAAAAAGGTTTTTCACTATTGTTGATAGTGAAAGGTTGGATCATCCGGAAGGTAGAAGGTTTATTTCTCTTCATTTATACGATCAAGCGGATAGCCCCATTCATCGAAAGCAAATTTCCATTCCGATTTGATGCGCGCTTCAATGACAGGATCAATTTTCTTGAATTTGTTCTTCTTATAGTTCTTCAATTCCTTCAAATACTTTTCAAATTCAGGCTTTGCTATTTTGTAATTCGGAAGACCTAAGGACTTATAAATTTTTTCCGTCGTTTCCAGCCCATTTTCTTCCAATTCATTAAAACTGATCTCCACCAATTGATCCTTAGGAATTAATGCTCTTTCATCCAAATATTTGGTTAAAGTACTGGAATAAGCATACAATATCCTTTCAATCACTTCTTCATCTGAAAATTCCTGCAAAAATTGGGTTTGGATCATTTTCTTATAGAGGTGTCTCGTAGAAAGGTAAACATCAAAAGGATTTCGATGTAAAAAAATGAATCTGGCCTTTGGAAAAAGTTCGAGCAGTTCTTTAACTCTACCGGTATTGTGTGGATTTTTTAGCAGTATGGGTTTTCCCTTATTCTCCAAACTGATCAATTTAAGCATATAGTTATACTTCTTTTGCCACTCCTTTTTCTCCTCGTCTGAAATACCTTTAAACAAATTGTATTTATCGTGGTAAGATCTGTTTTTAGGAAAGAAGAAACTCTGCATTCCACTGGCATAAGTAAGATTTGTTAGTGGTTGTTCTTCTTCCGCCGGTTCATAGGCCGTCATTAAAATGTTATCCTGAGGTCTGGTTTCCGGCATAAAATGATCCACAATTTTATCCATCCATCCTTTTCCGACAAATGACATTCTCATAAAAAGTCCCTGATAATTGGTTAAATAACCTAACTGTGGATCTCTTGCTAATAGATAATGCAAATGTGTGGTGCCGCTTCTCCAATGTCCCAATACAAAAATCGGGGGTGTTTTGTCGAAATCAATTGACTTTAATTTTGGATATATAAGTGCCTTTTGTAAAAAATGCAGCGGTTGTGTTAATATGGTCCAAACCAAAATTTTATACAATCGCCCTCTGTACTTTTTGTCAATTTTATTGTCTTTAACCAATTTGTACAACGTCCTGACAGAAGATACAGATAGCTGATGGTCATTTACTTCATATTCTTCATCTTGCTTTTTAGCCATACACTAAAGTTCAAACTAAAATTACAATATTTCACTTGCTAAATTAGCTAATTCACTTCTTTCCCCCTTTTCAAGAGTAATGTGGGCAAATAATGGGTTGCTTTTTATTTTATCGATAAGGTATGACAATCCATTGCTTTGGGCGTCCAAATAAGGTGTATCAATCTGATTAACATCTCCTGTAAAAACAATTTTTGTTTCATCACCGGCTCTGGAGATAATGGTTTTAATTTCATGCGGAGTTAAATTTTGAGCCTCATCCACAATAAAATACACATGCGACAAACTCCTTCCTCTGATGTATGACAATGGAGCGATAGCAATTTTCTCATTTTCCAACATTTCATCAAATTTCTTGTACTGCTTCTCATTAGTTCTAAACAAACCTTTGATGAATTTCAAGTTATCCCACAAAGGCTCCATGTAAGGATCCAGTTTTGATTTAACATCACCGGGTAAATAGCCAATATCCTTATTGCTCAAAGGCACTATCGGCCTTGTTACAAAAATTTGTCTGTAATTTTTTCGCTGTTCCAGAGCCGCGGCCAAAGCCAATAAAGTTTTTCCGGTACCGGCAATACCTTGTAAAGTAACCAGTTTGATATTAGGGTTCAACAAAGCATGAATACTAAAGGTTTGCTCTGCATTTCTAGGTTGAAT
>JAGQYH010000145.1 GCA_020436175.1 Bacteroidota bacterium | reverse complement strand
CGAAGCATCCTTACTTAAATTTCCTTTTCTTTCTTCAACACCGTCTTCGGGTTCTTTATAGCAACCGAATTCATGATCGTACCAACCCATTCCTTCTTGTACTTCCAAGGTCTCTTCGCCAATGGTAATGGTTCCTGTAACGATATTTTTGGGAATGAAGTAATAGAACATATCCTCAAAGGACTTGCCTTCCACCACACCATTGTCACCATGTCTGATAGCTTCGGTTTGTGGTTCAAATTTTAGTTTGCAGCCGACTTTATGCGTGTCGTCGTGCAAGAACAACTCGTAATGATCATTCTCATTTTTAAGAAAGGTATTGCCTTCAAAATTTAAACTTAACTCACCGTAATTCACTTCAGGATCATCGGATAGCAATCTGTCAGGATAGGGAACATTGCCTTTTTCCAACATTTCAATCGCCGCCTTTCTTAAACGGCTGTCTTCCACCAATTCTCCTTTTCTCAATTTTTCTAAGCCAATCTCCGGCGCTCTTTTGTCGATATAAGAAACGTTGTAGTATTTTTCTTTTTCAACATCCACGATGGCCCACGAAATGGAATGTCCGTATTCGCCTTCACCGGTCAGTTCATCGTATTTGATCAACTTTCTAAAGAAAGAGGCAAACAATGAAAAATTTCTGCCACACTTAGTCGCCAAATGTGCATTTTGATACCACCACTCAATAGTAGAGGTCAAGTGAGGTAAATCATGAACCGTTAGATCGATCGGACCTGATTCCGGCCAATCCAAAGGAAAGTTTTTTAGTGTTGATGTGGGCGATGCAGTGGACATACTGGATGATTTTGGTGGTTAGTTTCAACCTATGAAAATAGGACTTTAAGTATTGATTAAGTGTGATTTTCTGATAGCCAAATAGTTAATAATAGTTTCCACTGCTGTGTCTACACCTTTTTCTTTCTTCATTTCAACGGAAAGCTCTAATGTTTTAGTCTTATAAGATTCATTTTTTAATAATTCTTCTAAGCTGTCATGAAAGTTTTGGTAAGTAATGGATTTCTTAGGGATAGGTTTAGGCATGGCTCCGATTTGCGACAGTTGCCAACCCCAGAACCTTTGATCCGGAATAAAAGAAACGATCAGCGTAGGAGTTCCGGCTTGAATACTAATACCGGTGGTACCCACACCACCATGATGTGCTACCGCTTTCATTTTCGGAAAAAGCCAATTTAAGTCTGTTCTTTTAATGAAATAGAGATCTTTATCATTCTGAAACTCAGAAAGGTCGGAACCATCATCCAGAATCACGGCTCTTTGACCTAATGATTTGATCGCAGGAATAACTATTTTGCTCAACATATTATCCTTTTCATTGGCCATACTGCCAAATCCGGCATAAACAGGAGGTTCTCCTTCATTTACGAAATCTACCAATGATGGCTCAGGAGCATATTTTTCCAAGGAAGGCAGCCACCAATATCCGGTAACATGTTGCAATACCGACCAATCTTTAGGTTTGGGAAGGATTGCCGGACTGTAGGCCATCAAAATCAATGGTAACTTTTTTTGAAAAGCTTTTTCCAATGGATCCAATTGTGAGAATTTCACTTCCGGCATTAATTTGTTCCATGCCGGTTCTAATTCGGCCTTAACATACCGCCAAATGATCTGGGTTAAAATTTTATGAGTGGTTTTGTTATAAGCGCTGTGCATCACTTTCGGACCAATAGGCGGATCTGCTAGGATGTGATGAAATTCTGCAGTAGGACCGGCCGGATTGACACTGCAAAAGATTAAAGGAACATCGAAATAGTCGGTGAGGTAATTGGCAACATGAAGGGTTAAAGCAGATGATACAACAATCTCAGCATCTTCACAAGCCGATTTGAATTCCATAAGGGCTTGTTCAAATAAGGGCGCTGCTTCATCGATCAAAGAGTTGAAAAATTCCCTGCTTTTTCCGCCTTCGTCAATTGATTTTTTGACTTGCTCCGTTTTCATGGAAGCACCTACATTTCCAACTATTTCTGAAAATTTCAAGCCATGGTCTTCCACCAAAGATTTGAAATCCGCATTGGTTGCGATCTTTACCTCAAATCCGGCTTTTTTTAAGCCAATACCCAAAGCTATAAATGGATGAACATCACCACTGGTACCAATGGTTAGTATCGTAATTTTTTTTTCTGTAATCAATCTAAATGCTTTAGTTGCAAGTTAAGGAAGACCTTTTTTTTCAGCAACCGTTCCATTTACTGTTTGAGTTAAGTTTTTTAGGCATATCATGATTTTAACTTAACTTAGGGGAATATTTTTTTCAGTGTAAATTTATCGGCTGAAGCATTCATTATGACAGAAATCAAAACAGATTGGTCAAAAACAGAATTTAAAGCTTACTTTCTATTGTATGCCGCTCATGCCGATCAGATCGAGACACCACAGGAAAGAGATTTTATTCTCGCCAAGGTGGATAGTAAGATTTACGATAGGATTCATCAGGAATTTGATCAAGACAACGACTACCAAAGCATTCAAAAGTTATTGTACACTGCCGATAAGTACAACTATTCAAAAGACGATTTGGAATCTTTAATGGAAGACATTAAAAGATTATTCCTGACCGATGGCGAGTTTACTTCTTATGAGCAAAACCTATTGGTAACGCTAAAAATGTTGTTCAGATAGCAATAAACTATCAATCGTCGTAGCTGTTTCGTTCTTCTGTTTTATCGGATAAATATTCCACAAATTCGTATTCATTGCCATCGGCATCTAAAAAATAATCCCTAATTCTGAAAGGCTGAATTTGTTTGGGATAATTTCTCTGATAACCGGCAGCCATCAATCTGTCGGCAATGGCTACCACATTTTCCACCACAAAACCGATATGATTGAAACCTTTGGTATCGTAATCATTGATGATTGATTGATCCGTTGGTTTGGCTTCGTTTAATGCCAGATAAGTGACATCATCGCCTAAATGGATCCATTTTCGATTGCCTTCTCCACCACCTCTAACTTTAAAATGCGGGAATGCTATTGTGAAAAATTCAATGCTTTTATCAAGGTTGCTGACCGTAATATTGGCATGCTCCAGATATATTTTAGATGATTTCATATGACTTGTTTTAATGAATCATAAAGTTCAGTAATTACGTCATACTTATAAAATCAATTAGAGTTATAACGCCATAGAGGAAGTCTATTCACTGATCACCGTAAACTCCGTCCTTCTGTTTTTGGCTCTGCCTTCGGGTGTATCGTTGCCGGCAATTGGTTTGAAGTCGGCATAACCTCTCGCCGTTAATCGGTCGATTGTAATTCCTTTTTTAACCAAGTAATTCACTACACTTTGGGCTCTTTTTTGCGACAATTCAAGATTGTAGGTTGGCGGACCAATGTCGTCTGTATGTCCGCTGATTTCAATTTTTACCGTAGGATGAAGTATCAAAAGATCATACAATTCATCTAATTCAATTTTCGATTCCGGCAATAATGCATAACTATTGGTTTCAAAGAAAACATTGTTGAGGACAATACTCTTGCCTTTTTCCATGGGTTCCAGTCGGATTTCCAAAACATGTGCTTTTCTTTCTACAGTATCTTTCAATTGAAAATGGTAACTCTCAAAAAGGTATCCGTCCTTTTTTACATGTAAGCTGTAATCTTTACCGGAAGGCAGACAAATCAGAAAACTGCCATTCTCTGTAATTTGAGTGATGGGCGTTATATTACCTTCCAGATCCGATAAAATAAACTCGGCATCAATGGCTTTGTGAGTAGTTTGATCAAAGATATTGCCCTTGACATACGTCACTCGTTTAGGCTTGGCAAAATCCGGTGTTTTAAACTCATAAATGTCTAAGCCTCCAAAACCTTCTTCTTTTTCGGCGGCATAATAGGCCACATTGCCATCTAAAGAAATATTCAAACCCGATTCATTTTTGTGGGTATTGATTGGCCAACCCAAATTGACGGGAGTGGTGAATTTTCCGGCTTTCTGTTTACTGAAATAAATGTCTTGTTTACCTAAACCGGGATGACCATCGGAACTGAAATACAGGGTTTCATTATCAAAATGAATAAACGGACTTTGTTCATCATATTCTGTATTGATCTCAGGTCCAAGATTTACCGGCTCCGACCATTTATGATCGTAATGACTCACCCAGATATCTTTACCGCCATAACCACCGGCTCTGTTGCTGACGAAGTATATCGACTTCCCATCAGCGCTGAGCGATGGCTGAGAATCCCAAGAAAAAGAATTGATGGGCTTGCCGATATTGGTGGGAAGGCTCCAGCCGTCCTTTGTTTTTTTGGACATGTAAATATCACAACTTCCTAAGGTGTGTTTTTCATTACAGATGGTATATAACAGTAGCTTTCCATCCGCCGAAATGCAGTGCGCACCTTCATTGTGTCCGGTGGTGATGACATCTTCTTCCATCGGTTCGGCTTTGATCCATTCATCATTTTTCTTTCCGGTGATGTAAAGATCTTCCTGGTTATGTATCAATCGGGTATAGATCACCGTTTCTTCATCGGCACTGAGGTAAGGCATATATTCGCTATCAGAGCTGTTCACCGCTTCTCCTAAATTAATCGGTTCAAAATCTACCGGATGTTGGAAAGCTTCTTTGCTGAAGGCAGCATTCCTTCTTAACTTTTCCCCTGTGGTTTTGGATGTGGGAGACAGTCTGTCATTAGAAAGATAGAGATCTACATATTTTAGAGCCGAGTCAAATTGTTGGGTTGAAAAATAGGCGCGGGCCAAATACAAATTCACAACAAACGGATATTCTTTGGTTTGGAGGATATAGTTGTATTCAGCGATTGCGCCTTCAAAATCTTCCAATTGGAAATTGACGTTGGCCAGATAGAGATGGGCTTTGTCGAAATCAGGTGATGCCTTAATGGCTAATAATAACTTTTCTTTGGCACTTTCAAATTTATTTAGGCCAATATCATAGTCGGCTTCATCAAAATATTTTTGTGCCTTTTTAGAAACTTGTGCCAACACAGACGTTTGGAAACCCATGATTAACAGGGCAACAATGAAGATGTGAAAAATGCTATGTAATTTATTTTTTTTCAATCAATCTGTTTTGTCCCAATTTCAGTCAATTAATCTATGCCCATATACTTGTGGGTTTGTATAGAAACGTTCCATTCAGGATGGTCTTTTACATAATTTACCATCAAAGGCAATACCAATTTTTCTTTGCTCCATTCCGGTTGGAGATATAGCCTACACTCCGGACTTACTTTTTCGGCATATTTTTTACCCCAATCGAAATCACTTTCATTGAAAACGATCACTTTTAATTCATCAGCCATTTGCAAAGCAGGTTCTATTGGGGCTTTAAACTTTTTCGGAGAAACGCAGATCCAATCCAAACTACCTTTAATCGGATAAGCACCGGATGTTTCAATGTGTGCCTTCCAACCGGCAGTATGAATGGCATGACACAAATAAGTAAGATCATACATAGCCGGTTCTCCACCGGTAATAACGCAAATACCTTTCGGTAGCGTATTCAACTCTTCAATAAGTGCATCGATCAGTATGATCTGTGCAGCTTCCACCGTCCAAGAATCTTTGACATCACACCAATGACAGCCTACATCACAACCGGCCAATCGGATAAAATAGGCTGCTTTTCCCTGATGGTAGCCTTCTCCCTGAATGGTATAAAAGTGCTCCATTACAGGGATTTCAGTGAGTGAATTAAATGAGATCATGTAAGCGGCAAAGGTAGTAAAATGCACTTATTAAAACATTACCACCATAGAATATAAAAACGAGTAATCTATGATAACATCTTCATCACCAAAGCTTCCAGCAAAACAATCAATTGCTCGGGTTTGAATTTTCGCCAAGGCACTTCATTGTATTTTTCTCCGAAGTGGATGTATTGGTTGATGCCTTCATTTTGCCATTCCGTTAAAACGTGTTCGCGCATATTAATCGCCATGATCCATCCGCCTTCTTCGATAATGTCTTCGTACCATTCTTCATAATAATCGTCCCCGTCAACGTGAATGTTCAGTACATTTTCACCAATCAAAACAAATCGGTTGATGCCATTCATGATAAATTGATCTATCACATCTCTTTTAAGAAACATGATATCGTTGCTGATACTGTCGTTCCATTCACCAATAAATTCCATGATAGCATAACCCTCGGTATAATCAGCAAACAAGACTTTCATGTACAAAGTATCAGAGCCGAAATAGTCCCATTGTGGATGGATATAATAGTTGTAAATTTTAGTTGAATAGCTGAACTCATCGTATTCTCGTCCAAAAAAGGGAGACGCTTCGTCTTCTTCTGAAATATATTGGTCTTGCCAATGATAATAGGGTTCTAATTCGTGCATTTGTTACTCCTTGTTTAAATGCTTTATGTGGTGAAATATACTTGTTTTTTA
>JAGQYH010000144.1 GCA_020436175.1 Bacteroidota bacterium | reverse complement strand
GGCTCTTCTGGTTTTAAAAGGCTCAATTTGAACGTAAATATCTTTGATCAAATCGTAATTCTCTTGCACGGATGTTTTGAAAACAGTGGCAAAAAAGTTTAAATTTTCTTCAATCGTCAAGTCTTGATAGAGTGAAAATCTTCCCGGCATATAGCCCACAATTTTTCGAATGGATTTAAAATCCTTTTCAATATCGTAACCATCCACTTGAGCATGACCACTATCCGGTAAAATGAGAGTGGTAAGCATTCTTAGAATACTGGTTTTGCCCGCACCATCCGGTCCAATTAAACCAAATAGCTCTCCTTTCTTTACAGAAAAGGAAACGTCATCTACAGCAATAACTTTTTCTTTGCCATAGCTTTTGGTCAAGTGATTGGCAGCTACGTGAATCATTTCTTAAAAATTTACTTCGCCATACATTCCAATTTTATAACTGCCATCATTTACCACTTTTACTTTAATGGCATAAACTAAGTTGGCCCGTTCATTTTTGGTTTGAATAGTTTTAGGAGTGAATTCTGCCTTATCATTGATCCAAATGATTTCTCCTTCAATCGTTTTATAACCGCCGTCGCCATTATCCGTTAATACATTTACTTTTTGATTGAGCCGGATTTTAGGTAATTGATCGCCACTCACATACGCTTTTAAATGAAGGATGGACAGATCGGCTATTTTATATAAAGGTTTGCCGGGTCCTGTGATCTCATTCGGCTCAGCATATTTTGTTAAAACGGTACCTAAAACAGGATTGATGATTTGGCATTTTTCGATTTGATCATTTAATTGATCTAATTGGCTCATTAAAGGCATTGGCTCGCTGTTAATACTGGTTTTGGCTGTGTTTAACGCAGAGACCTGTGCTGCCTTTTGTTGTTGTATGACAGTAGTTTGCTTTTCAACCTCTGCTATTTTGTAAGTGATATCATCCAATTGTTTTTGTGGCGCTGCATTTCCGGCTACTAATTTTTGTAAGCGATCTTTCTCTGTTTGTAAATTGCTTAGTTGTGTTTGCATCAATGCCAATTGTTGATCAAAAAAGGCAGTTTGTGCATTTATATTTGGACTTCTGCTGACAATGGCATTGATCTGTGCATTGATCTGCTGCTTTTTCAGGTGTAAAAGAAATGTATCAATTAAACCAACTTGAGTTCCGGCTGTTAATTGTTGACCTTCTTCTACAGTAAAAGATAAGATTTGGCCGGAAGCTTGTGATGAAATGATAGTCTCAATAGCTTCAAATGATCCTGAGGCATCAAAATGATGGTTGTTGGATGTACATGAACTGAAGAATAATATCAAGACAGTTAAAAGATATGTAATATTAGTTTTATTCATGATCAAAAATTTATATGGTTAGTTTCCGCTGCTGGTTTTGAGATCGTACTGTGATTGTAATAACTGCATTTGGTGTAACACCAAATTTTGTCTGGCTTTGTCTGCAGCGTTGATATGGTTTAAAAAATCAATAGGAGTAATGACACCATTTTCTAATTGCACTTTGGCTACTTCTTTTATCTCTTCACGTAAGGAAATGATATCATCGTCAACTTTAATGAGTTGATCATATTTGGCTACAGCTTCATTTTGATCGGCCAGCTGAAGATGCGTTTGGTATAAAAATAAATTCTTCTGAATGTCAATGGATTCTTGTTTGATGGTCAGAATGTTCTTTTCATTTTTGGCAGTGAAATAACCATTGAAATTCCAGTTTAATTTAAATCCTCCGATGTAGTAGGGTTTGAAATCATTGTCTAGAAAATTAAGTGCCGGTCTGCCGAATCCGCCTTGAATAAAGGCATACAACTTAGGTGTATTTTTCTGATGGATCAATTTAGATTCCAAGTTAAGGTTGTTTTGCTGTTGCTCGTATAATCTTAATTCTAATCGGTTAATGCTTGAATTGGTCGTTGGAGCAATAGGTTTTTCAAAAGTAGTTTGATCATCAATTTGCTCATTAATCAATATAGAAAGCATCTGGATCAATGCATTTCTTTTGGAATATAATTCAATTCGTCGTTGTTGAATCTGCAAGATTTCTGCCTTTAGAACGCTAACATCTGTTGGAATGGCTATACCATTATCAACCGCAACATTTAGCTTTTCAATACCTGATTCGAGATCTTTTTTAATGAGTTCCGTTTGTATAAGTTGCTCATCAATCAATAAAATTCCAAAATAAATTTGATTGACATTTTCTTTTAGGTGGTAGAGTTCGATGTCGATTTTTTGCTTTTCAACATCAACAGCAGCGGAAGCTATCGCCTTTTGTTGCTTAACGATTCCAAATTCAGTTAACGATTGTATTACTTCGGCGTAGAGTTTATATTGGTCTTTACTAATGGTTGGAACATCAATATTATTGGGCAACTCGATCGGTAAGGCGGTAACTTCTGATTGATAAGTCGCTTGTCCGGATAAATTGATTCGAGGCAAAATACCTTTTGAAATGTTGTCAAGCGTATAAGCTTGAGTTTTGTCAATCAGATCGAGTTGTTTGATCATTGGAAAGTTCTGTTCGGCTTTTTCATAGCATTGCTCGATGGTTAGAGACGAATTGTTTTGTGCTTTGATGTTCTTGCCAGCGAGAAAGAAAACAACAAATGCCAATATTCTGAGGTGAAACCATTTCATTGAATTCAATTTTATAGTGTTTCTGTATTCTTTTGAGTTGAGTTTGTAAGTATGATTTTAATCCATTGTGGGATCAATTTTTTTCTTTCTTCCATCAACTGATTAAAAGAAACCGTATTGATTGAAAAGACTTCTGTCATAATAGGAGAGGCGATAAATGGAAATACGATCATAGAAGATAGGTTCATGAAAATATGTAGCGGATTGATCTCTAGGGTATTCTTACCGATTACTTCTTCTTGAAACTGTCGGATAAAATAGGTTTGTTGAATCTTTTCTTTCATACCCATTTTCGCCATAAATTCGGCAGGATTGTTGCGCACTTCAGAAAAAATAAACAACGGGATATTCGGATCCTTTTTTAAAAGATCTATGTAATGATCCACGAATGCTTCAATTTTAGCATTGATGGAGGTATTAGGATCATTTAAAACGTTAAGAATAATACCAAAGAAGCGTTGTAAGTTGTCCATCATAATGATGTCGAACAATCCCTTTTTACTTCTAAAGTAATAGTTAACTAAAGCCAAATTGATATTGGCTGCTTCAGCTATATCTCTTGTTTTGGTGGCTTCGTATCCTTTTTCAAGAAAAATACTTTCAGCCGCTGCTTTAATTTTTTCTTCTGTTGTTAGATCGCTGGAAGACATTAATAAGATTTTTAATATTCTTGTAAAATTAATTAAACAAATGATTTAAACAACTGTTTAAAATTAATTTTAACATATTAAAGGCAAATCAGCTTTGATATCAAATCTTACTCTTGCTGTTACTTTCAGGTTGCATTAAGACCATCGCTACTATAATTAAGAAGCCCCATTGTACAATGGGGCTTCTTGTAGCAAAAAAATGTTGTAAGTATAGTATCGTTGAATTATCGCAACAGCACAAATCTTCCTAAAGCACTACGCTTTTTAGAATCTCCACCCGGTCCTCCCCAAGAGTAACCATTATTGAATATGGCTTGTATTTTCCACACATAGTTATCTTGAGGCATTTCCTTTCCGTTGAAAGTGCCATCCCAGCCTTCGGAAGGTCGTCCATCTTCCAAAGCTGTTGTTCTGAACAACAATTCACCATAAGTGGAATAAACTTCTAATTCATATTCTAACAGATCATGGCCTTTAGGCAAGAAGATAGAAGCTTCTGTATTACTGCCTAGGGCCGGACTCATGGCATTCGGTACGAAAATGTTACCAAAGAACTCCACAATGATGGGTTTTACAATAGAATCAACACAGCCGAAATCACTTTGTGCGATCAACTTGATCAGAAATGGACCGGATGTAGTGTACTCATAGGACGGATTCTCTTCGGTGGAAACAAGATCGCTTCCATCACCGAAATTCCAAATATATTGACCCGCATTTTCACTAAGGTTGATGAAATCTATTAAACCGTTTAGTATTGGATCTTCACTTTGTACAAAATCAAAATCAGCGATCGGAAGTGGCATTATTTCAACTATACCGGATTTGGTAATAGTGTCGTAGCAAAGGTTATCATTATTGACGATCAATGAAACATTATAAAATCCATCTTCTGAATATGCCACCACAGGACTAAAAACAAAGGATTTCTTACCGTTTCCAAAATCCCACATGAAGTTTTCTGCATAACTAAGGTTGGTAAAAGTTATACTATCGCCAACACAAAAGGCATTGGCATGAACATCAAAATCGGCAATAGGCTTCTCTAAAATCTCTATTGGCTGCGTTATGCTATTCGTACATAAGTTGGCTCCCGTAACGGTTAGTGTGATATTGTAGGTGCCGGCAGGATCATAAATGTGTTTAGGATGAAACAAGTTGGATGTGGCTCCGTCACCAAATTGCCATTGACTGTTAATCGCGCCAATGGTTTCATTCGTGAACTTAACTTCTCCTTTTTCACAACCTTTATCCGGAGCACTAAAAGCAGCGTCAATACTTTCCAATACTTCGACATAGGCATAAGCCGTATCCCTGCTGCAGCCATTATTTACGGCTAATTCTACGGTATAAATACCGGCATCTTCAAATGTGTGTTCAACGGTATCCGCACTTAAAACATTGCCGTCACCCAAATTCCAAACCGGATGAGAGCCATAGGAAGAATAATTGATTAAAGTAACATTCAAAGGTTCACAACCGGATATCTCATCAATATAAAAGAATGCATTGGCATCGGTAGATTTTATGATCACATCACGACGGGCAGTATCAGAACCACAATTATTCGAAGCTACTAGTGTTACTAAATAGGTAGTGTCATTGATACCGATGTTATAGTATTGAGGTTTAGGATCTTTGGCATTGGAGGTTTTTCCATTTCCAAAATCCCAAAAATAGGTTTGGGGAGAATTGTAACTACTATTGTTAAAAACGACTGAGTCCAACTCGCAGTATTGACTGTAATTGGTACCGAATCGGGCAACCGGAGGTTTTGAAACCAATACACTGTCCAGATCACTACTTTCGCCACATCTGTTATAGGCCGTCAAGGTGATGTAATAAACGGTGTCATAAGCTACTCCTTGGGTGTACTCAATGTCTTGTGGGTTATTTTCCGTTGAAGTTTGACCATTTCCTAAGTCCCAATAAACACTTTCAATAAATCCTGATGATTGATTCACAAAATCGATCTCCAATACATTACAACCGGAAGGATTGGCTATACTGAAATCGGATTCCGGAAGTGTAATGATATTGATATGGTTGGTATCGCTATTGATACAGCCGTTTTGCTCAGCTGTGGCTATAACACTGAAAATTCCCGTTGTGCCATAATTATGCGTAACTGAAGTTCCCGATCCGATGTGCCCATCACCAAAATTCCATTGTACCATTGTATTACTGTCAACAGTAGCATTAAGTGTTACGGTGGCTAATAAGCAGGCAGTATCCGGTAGATGAATGGCGATGTCCGGGATATCAAAAACCTCAATATTTTTGTAGGCAGTATCTTGACAACCCAAGAGTGGCTCTGTATAGATATAAGCTACTTGGTGACTTCCAATTCCACTGATAGCGGGGTTAAATATGCCTTGTAAACTATCAGTAATGCCTGCTCCCGACCAGACTCCGCCAATTGGTGTTTGCCCAACCAGGACTAATTCATCCGTGTTAATACAGGTGTTTTGAGGAGTGCCGGCACTTAAATTATCAATTGTGATAATGGTTACTTCTAAGCTGTCAGCAAGAATACAAACACTGTCGTTAAAGGTGTATGTTAATGTGACTACATCTTCGGTGACATCGGTTGGATCAAAGATATTGTTGTTAACACCTAATCCACTCCAAACCCCATTAACAGGCATTCCACTTAATTGGATAGGTGCAACATTGGCGCATATGGAAAAATTATCCCCGGCATCCACAATAGGTGGATGGGATAGCTCAAATGAAGTTAGCTTAGTAGTTGTACCACATTCATTGAAAGCCGTTACAATTATTGTATGAATAGTATCTTGGTCAAAGGTTACGGGTGGGGGATCTGATCCCACATATGAACCGGGCGTTCCACCTTCAAATGTCCAGATGATAGAATCATTTGCATGAGTAAACAAGATGTCTTCATCAAAGATATAGCTGTTTCCACAAAAATTGGGTAGTACCGGCATTTCAAACTCTACAGCATACTTTTGTTCGAAAGTAATATTGTTAGAAGTTAAATGACTGCCGCATTGGTTGGTAACCGTTAAGGTGACAAAATAGGAGGTGTCCGCTCCACTTCCTTGCTGATATCCAACGAATTGCGGTGATGGATCAGTGGAGGTCGTACCATTACCTA
>JAGQYH010000143.1 GCA_020436175.1 Bacteroidota bacterium | reverse complement strand
TGGATAAAAAAGAGGCTTAAAAATTATAAGATTCCGATCAATACTGTGGAGGCCGATAAAGCGGTTAAATTAGTCACCCCAAAAAAGGTGGCCGTAATTGGTGGAGGTATTGCCGGAATAGCAAGTGCATCAACTTTATCCGAAAGAGGTTTTGAAGTACATATATTTGAGAAAGCTAACTATTTAGGAGGCAAAGTAGGTTCCTGGACATTTGAATCCAATGGAGAAACTTTAAGAACAGAACATGGCTTTCATGCTTTTTTTAAGCAATACTATAACCTATTAGCGTTTTTAAAGAAAATTGGCGCTGATCAACATCTTATACCAATCGATGATTATGTTTTGTTGTTTGAAGACAATCAAAAACAGGGTTTCAAAGGATTGGAAACCACGCCGGGGCTAAATATTTTGGCGTTAAAAAAGCATGGAATTTATGGATGGAAAACCTTGATCAATCCGATGAGCACCCCTTTTTTAAGTCTGCTGCGCTTCAACTTTCAAAAGACATTCAAAAGTTACGACAAAGAAAATTTTGCGCAATTTGCTAAGCGAACGTTTATGCCTAAAAAGATGAGATTGGTATTCAACTCGTTTGCCAGAGCCTTTTTTGCAGAGCCGGAAAACATGTCGATGGCAGAATTGATCAAAGGCTTTCATTTTTATTTTTTAAGCAATGATAAAGGACTGATTTACGATGTTCTCGATCAAGATTTCCAATTTAGTTTTATCAATTACTGTACGGATCATTTAGAAAAAAACGGAGCTACTATTAAGTTGAATACTGCTGTTGAGTCGATTGCTTACCGGGAAGAAAAGTTTGTGGTGACTGATGAGTTGTTCGACTATTGCATTGTTTGTACTGATGTGAATGCTACGAAATCCATCATTCAACAGTCCAATGACTTGACTCCATTTGTCACCTTACAGAAGCAGGCAACGGCACTTCAAAATTCAGGTAATTATGCTGTTTTAAGACTTTGGACGGATGCATTTGAAAAGGATGATAGTTTGCCTTTTTTCATTTTCACGGATCGTTTGAAATGTTTGGATAGCGTAACCTTATACCATAAAATGGAGAAGGAATCAAAGCAATGGAGCAAGGAAAATCAGGGCGGTATCTTTGAATTGCATTCTTATGCGGTTCCAATGGCAATGGACAAGGATACTTGTAAGGAGGAAATGCTGAGAGAATTGTTTCATTATTTTCCCGAATTGAAAGACATGCAGATCAAGCATGAATTTTATCAGTTCAGAAATGATTTTTCTGCTTTCCACACCAATTTATACCATGACAGGCCGGAAATTAAAACAGAAGTGGAGGGCTTGTATTATGCCGGAGATTGGGTAAAAATGAATAATTGTACCATGCTCATGGAAGCGGCCTATACATCAGGAGCGTTGGCAGCCAATTATATTTTAACCAAGGAGAATTTGCAAGAACACGCCTTATTCCAGGTGCCTACAAAAGGAATTTTTGCATGACGGTTGACAGCCATTTATATTATTTATTGGCGATGCTGTTCAGCATTTTAGGTCCCTTGGCACTTAGTTTTGATCAAAAGGTCAACTTTAAACAGCATTTTGGCAATTTGATTAAATCCATTCCGCTGGTGGCCGTTTGTTTTATCGTCGGAGATGTTTGGTATACTCATTTAGGGGTTTGGGGATTTAATGCTAACTATCATTTACCCTATAAGCTCTTCAATTTACCGTTGGAAGAGATCAGCTTTTTTTTGGTGGTGCCTTATGCCTGCATTTTTATTTATGAGTGTTTACGAAGCTATTTCAAGATTGATCTTGGTTCTAAACAGTATGGTTTAATCATCTTCTTAATTGTACTTTTATTGGTTGGCTGGATGGTCACTTTGGGAAAATTATATACTAGCGTTACAATATTTGGAAGTATCGCCATTTTAAG
Source organism: Bacteroidota bacterium (assembly GCA_020436175.1). Taxonomy (GTDB): domain Bacteria; phylum Bacteroidota; class Bacteroidia; order Chitinophagales; family JADIYW01; genus JAGQYH01. Next base: position 4,505 of record JAGQYH010000143.1, on the reverse strand, counting down.
TTGGCTCTACTGGAAAAGACAGCCATTTACCGACTATTTATTGGTCACCTATTTAGTTTCCATCATTCCTTTTATGTTGGTCAACGGATTTTTAACCGGATGTTGCACGCCGGAGCCTATCGTCTGGTATAATGATATGGAAAATTCAGGTATTCGCTTGCTCAGCATACCCATCGAAGACTTTTCTTACAGTTTTAATTTAATCAGCTTAAACATTTTAGTGTTTGAGTTTTTTAAATCTAAATGATCTACAAAATACTCAGCAAAACCGTTCGGGTTTCACTACCATAAATGCCATCCACAGTAATGTTATTGGCTTGTTGAAGTTGCTTTAAAGCGGTTTCGGTTTTGCTGCCAAATACTCCATCTGCACTGCCATTCAAGAATCCGAGATCAATTAAGATCAACTGTAATTTTTTAACATCATTGCTGCTGTCTCCGTTTCTTAAATAGCCGGATGGAATGTCTAAGTTGGCTTCATCTTTTAGTCTTCTAAATTCCAGCACTCTGTTAATGTCGAACTTTTGGATGTTGACCTCATCATCTTGATTGCCACCAAGAATAAAGATGTCTTTACCATCGTGCGTATAGCCCATAAAAAAGCCGACATGCCCTTTCCACGAGGTAGGACTTTCCCTCCAAATCACCACCACATCACCGGGAATAGGAAAAGAAGTTTTTCGGCCAACATTTAACCAACTTCTGGCATTAGCGGCATTAGACCGAGGTAGGTTAGCTTGCAAAGCGCACCAATTAGCAAAAATGCTGCACCAAGCCACTTCATCATTTCCGAATGAAAGACCGGTCATTTCTTGGTATTCCAAAATTCTGGGATTGTGCTGACTGCCATGTATCTCTTTGACACCAATTTCTCCGGCAGCAATTTTAACAAGTTTATCCATAGGTGTTTTTTATATTAAGGGAATTTCAAATATAACAAATAGAAAATTAGGAAAATAAAAAAGCCATCTGTAGATAACAGATGGCTTTTAATTAACGGGGATTCTTTCCCAACTAGACTTTTACAACATCAGGCAGAAACAGTTTCATTTACCTTTCTCCCATCTTTCGCCATTTCGTATTGATCTTTTAAAGCATACACGTGATTATCCCAAATGCGTTTTGTTCTTTCTTTATCGGCAATTGGTTTTTTGATCATTTTTTGAGCATATTCCATTTGCTTTTCTGTGCTGGAAGCTTTAGAATAGATCTGTAAGGCAAATTTTGAAAAATCTTCTACCAAAACTTCAAAAATTTGATCGATAAGGTCCTCTTCCATATCGTAAATTTTAGCATTCTCTAAAATCAATTGACCATAAACCACTAGAGTAAATAACTCACCAACACTTAATAAAAAGTCGATGTCTTGTGCTTGCTCCGGTGTTGGCCCGGCCATCATCAACGTTTCTTTCAGTGTGGCAATTTGAGTTTTGAAAACTTCAATATTAGGAAGATCATAAAGCTCATAGGCTTTCTTGTAATCGTGGAATTGAATTCTGCTCAAGCCTTTAGTCGGTCCTTGATGGAATAAAAATTCATCATTGGCAGCATCAAAACGTTGAGGAATCTCAGGAAACTCTCCCGGATTAAAGAAATAGTTCGGCATGAATTTAATGATTAAAGCCATATTTACATGAACCGTTCCCTCCAGTTTCGGCAATGCTCTGATGTCTCTTGCTGCCATGGCAAAATACATATCTTTCTCAAAACCTTTGGCCGCTACTACGTCCCAGATATCATTGATCACATGCTCTCCTTCTGTGGTCACTTTCATTTTTACCATAGGATTGAAAAGCAAATATCTTCTGTCTTCTGCTGAGGCTGAACGCATATAATCCGTTGCTCTGAAAATAAACAACCGCATGGCTACCAAGCGCGTATAAGCTTTGGTAAAAAGTGCTTTAATGTGTGGGAAATCAGTCACGAACTTACCATATAGATTTCTATGAGCTGCGTGGTTGATGGCTTCATACATGGCATGGGAACAAATGCCAATGGTGGCCCATCCTAGATTGTATTTATTGATGTTTACCGTATTGAGTGCAGCATCCCAGGCATCGCGACCTTTGTGAAGAATATCTGCTTCCTTGATCGGATAATCATTCAATTCAAACTGCGATACATAAGACTGGCTGTTCACCACATTCTTGATCAATTTATAATTAGGATGTTGTGAATCAACAGCAAAACAAACATGGTCGCCGGTTTCGGCATCTTTCCCGAAAACAGAAACAATACCGGCTTTGTTGCCATTACCAATATAATACTTGCCTCCGCTGGCCGAATAAGTTCCCTCCCCGGTTGGGGTTAAGATCATATCACTGGAATAAATGTCGGCACCATGTTCTTTCTCAGACAAGCCAAAGGCAAAAATGTGTCCTTCATCCAATAATTTAGCAGCTCTTTGCTTAACGGTTTCATTGTCGCTCATCCAAACCGGACCTAAGCCCAAAGAAGATACTTGATAAGTGTACCAATAGCACAAACCATAAAAGCCGCAAATTTCTGTAAAAGCCGCAATTCTGGCGGTATCCCAACGCGAATCAGCTTTACCATATCCGCTGGGAGTCATTAATTTGGCAAATATTTTTTCCTGTTTGATGAAGTCCAGAAAATCAGCATACCAAACGAAATTTCTATCGTCTTCGGTTAGTTTTTGCTTGCCTTTTGCTTCAAACCACGCAATGGTTTTTTGCATAATATCCTGTGATTCCTCATCTAGGTAGGAATAATCTGTTTTTAAAGGATGTAAGATCATCATAAGTTTTATTTATAGTTTTTGAGCTTGTAAGATAGCTAACTAAGATGATTCAACGGATAAATAAGTACAAAAAATGAGTAGTTCCGAGAGAAATTAATACAGCACCAAACTTAAACCGATCAAAAATAAAACCACTGCTTTTATCCATTTGGAGTAGATCCAGTATTTTTCATTTTGTAAAAACCGACTTATCCGACCGGATAATGCCGCCACTAATGAAAAGATCAAAAAAGCCTGAATAATAAAAATAACACCCATGATCATCATTTGTATTATTGGTGGGAAGCCTTCAGGACTAACAAACTGCGGCAAAAAGGCGATAAAAAAGACAGATACTTTCGGGTTGAGAACATTCATTAAAAAACCTTTTCGATAGAGCTTAATAAAGATGTAATTGGGATCCGAGTTTTCATTTTTTGAAATATTCGTCGCATCTATTTGAATTGGTTGTTCTTTAAGGGACAGATAAGCCAAATAGAAGAGATAGGCGGCACCTGCATATTTTACTCCTTTAAAAACAGCATTTGAACGATATATAAGTAAGGAAACTCCGGTGGCAGCCAAAGTAGTATGGATCAATATCCCGCTTACCAATCCAAAAGCAATGGTTCGTCCGGTTTTAGCACCTTTGGTGATGCTTTCTGTGAGCACATAAATAATATCCGGACCGGGCATTAAAACAAGCAGAATAGAAGCCGAAAGAAAAGATAAGAGCAATAGTGGATCCATACTTGGTTTAGCTCGAAAATGCGGTTAGAAATTTATTGATATACAGATCTTTAGACTTGCTTTTATATTGCATCACATATCTGGGATGTTCCAAGGGAACAATTTGATCAAAAAACTTTTGCCTTTGATTTAATGTGTTCAGATACTGAAAATTTTTACCGGTTCCTAAACAAAAGGCGATGGAGGTATCTACTCCAAAAGCAATTTGCTCTTTCAATTTTTCAATGATAAAAGGTTCAACTGCTTTGGTGAGTGCTTTGCTGTCGTAATAGTTGTAGTTTACTAAGCTGTTACTGTTTTTTTCAATCACAAAACCAACGGAACACATGGAAGTAATATAGAATTCTTGATAAAACTTTTCAGGTCCTCCAAAGGCTTCAATGACTTCATAAACAAAAACAGAAGAAGGCTCGTGAGTGGAAAATTCCGGTAGATCAATGTTGCAAAACTGCTTTAATCTCTTGGTGTCGGTAAATGGCAAACCGGTTGCTCCCGCGCCTAAACGACCGGGATTGATGCCGATGATCATTTTACGCGAATGATTGTCGTTGTAGTATTTATGGTAGAATTCAGTACTTACCCTTTTGATGACATCGCTATTTTCTCCCTGTAAAGGCAATAAGGGATAGATTTTGTCGGGCAATGTAGTTTCATCTAAATAAAGATCATTTAAAAAGGAAAGTATTTTTGTCGACCAGGTCATAGATAGGAATTTGCTTTTCGACAAAGCTACAAGTTTGCAAAAGAGAATCATAAGGATACTACCGAGTTTGCGAGGGAGAAATCAAAATTAATGCAATTAATTTTTAAGGTCGACTGAAGCAATCTTTTGAAATCTCTGCCAACTTTGAACAGATTGCTTCGGTCGAATGAATTAATTTTCAAAGAAAATTAATATTTCTTCCTCGCAAATTCGCACCATTTTTTGTTTTGCTTTTATGGAATTTACTCAAAATGAAACTCTTAGTTTGTCTGGGATATGGTGGTTGGACATACATTTTAACAAATAAGAACC
>JAGQYH010000142.1 GCA_020436175.1 Bacteroidota bacterium | reverse complement strand
CAAATAGGGCTAATCCTTGAAAGAAATCAGCATACCAAATTTTACCGTCGCTATCGATATCAATTTCACGTGGCCGGGCAATACGACCGTTATCTTCTAAAAATGAAAAATCATTGCCGTCGTAAGTGCCAATTCTGGCATCGGCTAAAGTATTGTTGATCACTTGTTCTTGTGTCAGGTAAAGGACATTGTCCTTACTTGTTATCCCTCTGGTTGCCCAGTTGGTAAAAATGGTGTCTCTTGTCCAGACTTGATTGCCGAAGTTTAATCCAAAAATTTCATCTTCAATGGTTACCAAAACCCGATTATTTAAAGCGGAAATAGTAGTGGCGGACGCTTCGGGTAATGCATTATTTTCAAAAGTATATCTTTTCCATGCTGTAGTATCATCCGCATTCGATAGGTTGATCGTTGGACTTATTTTACCTCTGATCACTCCATCTTCGGTGGCGGCATACACTTCTTCGTCATTGGCCCAAATATCATTGATTACCAAATTGGAATTACCGACACCAACAAAATAAGTATCGCTGATCTCCTTCCTTTCAATATTCACTTTTACAATACCAAACGCACAGGCTAACCATGCCGTGCCATTGTGGGTATGGATTTTATTGATGGTCTTATTACCGACGATAGTGGCATTTTTTACGCTGGGTAAGTTGGTAATGCTATTGCCTTGGATAATGTCAATATTGGCATTTTGATAAGCAACGATGATAGCACCGGTAAGGTCATCATAAGCAATGGCGGCCGGTTCCACATCACTTAAGCCATTGGCTTTGGTATATCTGTTGATGGAAAAATCATCCTTATCCACGGCAATCAAAGAAGCTTCACAAGTGCCCCAAACCGAATTTTCTGCAGCAGCAATACTTACAGCACTGTTATACGGGACGTGCACGTTCCATTCTTCGATCGGAACATTTTGAGCCGACAAATGGAGAATAGCGACCAACATTAATATGAAGCTTATGCTTTTTTGCATGGCAACGAAAGTACTAAAAGAACGGTAAAATTTGGTAGATAATGTACGACGAGTTGTTTTTTGAGGGAAAAGATAAGTGCTTTACGCTTTAGGCTGTACGCCATTGGCTTTAGGCAAATGCTTAGGAGTGAATTTTCTTAGAAATGAAACTCGCAGTTCTCCGCTAAAGCTTCAGCGACACGTGGAAGAGGTCTCTGATGAGTTGTTACTCCAACTACAAACGTATAGCATAAAGCGTTTTGCGCTCAGCGAATTCACAAACATAAAATTTACTTCACCTCAGTCTTTCACTATTAGCATGTCATCTTCTTATCTTTGCCCCCTTTTACAACAATACAGATAACAGACCATTGGGAGATCAAAAATCATTTAGGGAATTTAAGCAATACGATCATACATTCTTTGAGAAGGAGATCCTTGCTTTTTGGGAAGAAAAGAACATCTTTCAAAAGAGTATTACCGAAAAAGATCCGAATAAACCTTTTGTTTTTTTTGAAGGTCCGCCATCCGCCAATGGTATGCCGGGCATTCACCACGTGATGGGCAGAACCATTAAAGATATTTTTTGCAGATACAAAACGCTAAAAGGCTATCAGGTAAAGCGAAAGGCCGGCTGGGATACACACGGTCTGCCCATTGAGTTGAATGTGGAGAAGGAATTGGGCATCACCAAAGAAGATATTGGCAAGAAGATTTCTGTAGAAGATTATAATGCTGCTTGTAGAAAAGCGGTGATGAAATACACCGATGTTTGGAATGACATCACCAAACGAATTGGATATTGGGTGGATATGGATCATCCCTACATTACTTATGAGAATAAGTATATGGAATCGGTTTGGTGGTTGCTCAAAAATTTATACCATCAAAAACTATTGTACAAGGGCTATACCATTCAGCCTTATTCTCCCAAGGCGGGTACCGGATTGTCTTCTCACGAGTTGAATCAACCGGGCACTTACCAAGATGTTAAGGATACTACAGTGGTGGCGCAATTTTTAGCCAAGCCAAATGATATTTTGCCGGATAACACCTATTTTCTGGCATGGACGACCACACCTTGGACACTACCATCCAATACGGCATTAACCGTAGGACCGAAGATTCCTTATGTGTTGGTGAAAACTTATAATCAATACACCCATTTACCGGTGAACTTGATCTTAGCCAAACCTTTGGTCGCGAAGCAATTTACGGGCAAATATGAAGCGGTAGAAAAGGAAGAGGAGCTACAATATTCTGAAGGAGATAAAAAAATCCCTTATTGGGTAGGACAAGAATTCTTGGGGCAGGATTTAGTAGGCATTTCTTACGAACAATTATTGCCTTATACTTTGCCTTACGAAAACAGTGATCAAGCATTTAGAGTGATCCCCGGAGATTTCGTGACTACGGAAGATGGAACGGGAATAGTGCATACCGCTCCTACTTTTGGTGCGGATGATGCCAAAGTAGCCAAAGATGCGGGCGTGCCGCCAATGTTAGTGTTGGATGAAAATGGTCACCCAGTTCCATTGGTAGATCTTCAAGGGCGATTCAGACCGGAAATGAAGGAATTAGCCGGAAAGTATGTCAAGAATGAATATTACGCCGATGGTGACGCGCCCGAAAGATCGGTTGACGTAGAAATTGCCATTCAGTTGAAAGAAGATAATAAGGCTTTTAAAGTAGAAAAATACGAGCACAACTATCCGCATTGTTGGCGAACCGATAAACCGATCTTGTATTATCCTTTGGATTCCTGGTTCATCAAGGTAACTGAAAGGAAGGAGCGAATGGTGGAGTTGAACAATACCATCAATTGGAAACCGAAAGCTACCGGCACAGGAAGATTTGGCAATTGGTTGTCGAATGCCAATGATTGGAATTTATCCCGTTCGCGTTATTGGGGCATTCCTATTCCGATCTGGCGAACAGAAGATGGAAAGGAAGAACTTTGTATCGGTTCAGTAGAAGAACTGAAAAATGCTTGTGATGCCGCTGTGGCTGCCGGATTTATGAAGCAAAATCCTTTGGCAGATTTTGTGATCGGCGATATGTCGGAAGCCAATTATCAAAGCTTTGATCTGCATAAAAACTATGTAGATGAAATTGTCTTGGTATCTCCGAACGGTCAACCGATGAAGCGAGAGTCTGATCTCATCGATGTATGGTTCGATTCGGGATCAATGCCTTACGCACAGTGGCATTATCCATTTGAGAACAAAGATAAAATTGATGGTCATCAGGACTTTCCTGCGGATTTCATTGCGGAAGGAGTTGACCAGACAAGAGGTTGGTTCTATACTTTACATGCCATCGCTACCATGTGTTTTGATTCCATCGCTTATAAGAACATTATTTCGAACGGTTTGGTATTGGATAAGAATGGTAATAAAATGTCGAAGCGTTTGGGTAATGGTGTTGATCCTTTCGAAACCATCGATCAATATGGAAGTGATGCCACCCGATGGTATATGATCTCCAATGCTCAACCTTGGGACAATCTAAAATTTGACGTGGAAGGCATTGAAGAAACCCGACGAAAATTGTTCGGTACGTTAGCCAATACCTATTCATTTTTTGCTTTGTATGCCAATATTGATGGTGTGGCAGCTCAACCGTCGGAGCGCATTCCGGTAAACGAGCGGCCTGAAATTGATCAATGGGTAATCTCTTTGCTCAACACTTTGGTGAAAGAAGTAGATGAGTATTATGCGGATTACGAGCCAACCAAGGCAGCACGAGCCATTCAGGATTTTATCTCCGATAACTTGAGTAATTGGTATGTAAGGTTATGTAGAAGACGGTTTTGGAAAGGAGATTACTCGAAAGATAAGTTGGCGGCTTATCAAACTTTACAGGAGTGTTTAGAAAAAGCAGCCATTTTAATGTCGCCAATTGCTCCGTTTTACAGCGATTTTCTCTATAGAAATTTGAAAATGGACATGGAACAGTCCGTTCATTTGGCAGACTATCCAAGTGTTGATCATTCCGTGATCGATAAGGATCTGGAGTATAGAATGGATAAAGCACAGAAAATATCTTCCATGGTTTTATCCTTGAGAAAAAGAGAATCGATCAAAGTAAGACAACCGCTGCAAAAGATACTGTTGCCGATTTTAGATGATCAGTTTGAGGAGCAAATCGAGCAAGTTAAATCGCTCATCTTGGCCGAAGTGAATGTTAAAGAAATTGAATATTTAAAGGACACCTCCGGTATCGTAAAGAAGAGTATTAAGCCTGATTTTAAGGTATTAGGCAAGAAGTTAGGCCCAAAAATGAAGGATTTGGCTAAAGCGGTAAATGGTTTTGGTCAGAAGGAAATTGAAACCTTGGAACAAAAAGGAAGCATTGTCGTTTCTTTGGGGGATGAAAATTATGAGTTACAATTAGAAGAAACAGAAATTCGTTCTGAAGATATTGAAGGATGGATGGTAGCATCACAGGATGGTATCACGGTAGCTTTGGATGTGAACATTACCGATGATTTACAATTTGAAGGCAATGCAAGAGAAATTGTCAATAGAATTCAAAAAGAAAGAAAAGACAGAGGATTTGAAGTAACCGATAGAATTGTGATCAATTTTGAAGCCACCGATTTAATTAATGCGACAATTCATTCTTATAAAGATTATATTGCGACAGAAGTATTGGCGAATAAAATCAATGTAGTACCTTCGCACGATCTTAACGGAGATGCCTTCGAATTGGAAATTAATGATGACAAAATAAAATTATCTATACAAAAAGCATAAAAAATGAGTGACGTAAATTTGAGATACAGCGATGAAGAACTGGAAGAGTTTCGAGTGATCATCGAGAACAAGATGGATAAAGCCCGAAAAGAATTGGAGTTTTACCAAGAACAGATCAGAACAGAATCTGATGACAATAAATTTCACGGATTAGAAGATGGATCTTATACGCAAGAGCGTGAAAATTTGAACCAATTGGCTTCTCGCCAGATTAAGTTCATGCAACATTTGGAGAAAGCTTTGATGCGTATTGAGAACAAAACTTATGGCATTTGCAGAGAAACCGGAAAATTGATCTCAAAAGCAAGATTAAAAGCCGTTCCTCATGCCACTTTAAGTATTGAAGCTAAGTTGGCTGAAAATAAAAACAACTAGCAATTACAAAATCAGTTCAGTGAAGCAAAAAAGAGGGTGGTTGGTTTTTGGAATAGTTTTGTTGATTCTTATCATCGATCAAATCCTTAAATTTTACATCAAACTGAATTTCTATTGGGGCGAGACACATTGTATTGCTAATGGCAAATTGTGTTTCCAATTCATCGAGAACCGAGGAATGGCCTGGGGTATTGAACTGGGCTTTTTAGGAGATTTAGGCAAACCTGTGCTGACCCTTTTCAGAATTGTGGCTTCTTTCGCCATTGGTTATTACATTCATTTAATGATCAAAGCCAAAGCACATCTAGGCTTTATCATCACCCTTTCCATGATCTTGGCCGGAGCCATGGGCAATATCATCGACAGTTTATTTTACGGGATGATCTTTAGCGAAAGCAGTCCGCATTTACGAAATGTAGCCGATTTAGTGCCCTTCGGTCAAGGTTATGAATCATTTTTACATGGTCATGTAGTGGATATGCTGTCGTGTCCCTTGTTTGATTGGCCACATTGGATTCCCAAAATAGGAGGCAATACCTTTTTTGGTCCTATTTTTAATATTGCCGATTCTGCGATCACTACCGGAGTGATTACTATTTTGATTTTCCAGAAGAAATTTTTCCATCCCAATACAGATATCCGCGACCCTAAATTGGTGGAAGTGGATACAGAAGAAGATAGTGGAGTTTGATTTTTCAGTAAAATCTATTTATAAGAATTTTGCTTATGATCCGCAACGTCCACTGCGTGAGACATTGCGGAGGAAACTAAAAACCCCATCAATGTCTCTCGTGTTCTAACACTAAAGCTTTTTGCAACTAATGGATGAGGACATTGATGGTCGATGACTTCAGAAATCCAACTAAAATCCCATTACTACTTTAGTCTGAATAACCATTGTAATCTCAACGTCCACTGTGTGAGACATTGAGGAGGTATTCCAAAACCATCAGAAAATTGTAATCTCAATCTACATGTGGGATAAAAAGAAGACAACTACTCCGGCGAAATAACCGAAAAGTGCTAACCAGCTAATCTTTTTCAGATACCAAAGAAAATCTATTTTTAATAGGCCCATGATGGCTACACCTGCCGCAGATCCAATGATCAATGCGCTTCCGCCGGTACCGGCACAATAGGCCAGTAATTTCCAAAAGGTATGGTCTTGCGCATAAGTTGATAAAGGATACATACCAATGGCGCCGGCTACTAATGGAACGTTATCAACGATGGAAGACAATAAGCCTATTAAAACATTAATGGCATAAATGTTCCCGAAAGCATTATCCATTAATTGGGCTAACTGACTGAGATGACCTGCGGTTTGCAAACTGGCAACAGCCAATAAAACGCCTAAAAAGAAAAGC
>JAGQYH010000141.1 GCA_020436175.1 Bacteroidota bacterium | reverse complement strand
ATACCAAATTAACGATTGATCAAAATAATACATCATTTTTGAGGTGATCATCGAATATCCGGTTTCATCTGAAGCCCTCAATAGCTTTTCCAGATAGGTGTCTTCAAACTCAACATCATTGTTCACCAACCAGATAAAATCACAATTATCTTTTAGTGCCGCAAAAATGCCTTGATTGTTACCCCCTGCAACACCGGAATTGACTTCGTTCTTAAACAGTCTAACTCGTGGATCTTCGCATGCAGCTATGATAGTTACCGAATCATCAGTAGAAACATTATCAATTATGTATAAAATGAAATTGCTGTAGCTCTGCTTTACAATACAATCTAAAAATGGCTGTAAAACTGTTCCACTGTTAAAGGTAACCGTTACAATACCAACTTTTTTATCTTGCATTCAACTTGAATTATTTGAGTAATCCTTTGGATTTCATTTCTTCCAAAGACTTTTCGTAGCCATCAGATTCAACCTCCTGTTCGTTTACCCAATTTGTAAATCTCTTTATGCCTTCTGAGAACGTAATCTCCGGATGAAAACCCAAATGCTTTTTAATATAAGCCAAATCAGCGTAGTTGTGTCGAATATCGCCCAATCTGAACTGCCCGGTTACATCGATGGGCACTTCAATGCCATAGCTTTCGGCTAAAGTATTGGCTACAGTAGTAACCGTTGTTGCCACACCCGATCCTACATTAAATACCTTGTAGTTTGCTGCCTCCTTTTCAATTCCCAAAATCGTGGCTCTAACAATATCGTCAATGTACACGAAATCTCTGCTTTCCTCTCCATCTTCGAAAACACTTATGCCTTTATTGTTCTTTATTCGCGTGGAAAAAATGGACAATATTCCAGTATATGGATTTTTTAGAGATTGCCCCGGACCATAAACATTCTGATATCGGAACGCTACTGCAGGAATATGTAATGCTTTGCAGGCAATTAATATACTTTGTTCTTGATTGTATTTGGTTAAGCCATAAATGGAGTTGGGATGGATCTTGGAGTTTTCATCTGTAGCCATTAATTCAACTCGGCCTCCACTAATGGGACATTTTGGTTCAAAATCGCCATTCAACATGTCCTTTTCTTCCCTTCCTAAGGGATAAACCGGCTGATCTCTTTCAACACTCCAATATTTTCCTTCCCCATAAATAGCTCTGGAAGAAGCCACCACTACTTTCTTTACCGAATGTGGTCTATTCGCTAAAAAATCAAGCATAATGCCTGTTCCGCCAATATTCACATTCATGTATCTCTGAATGGCATACATGGATTGTCCGGTACCGGTTTCTGCTGCCAGATGAATGATCACCTCATTGTCTGCGATCGCTTTTTCCCAATCTGCTTCATTGCAAACATCGCCCTTAATAAAATTGACCTTATCCTTAATTCTTTGATACAAATACGAGGTTTCCGAATCCCCATGAATTTGAGGAAGTAAATTATCCAATACAGTTACGGAATAACCCTTATCTATTAACTTTAATGCTAAACTTGATCCTATAAAACCTGCACCGCCTGTAATTAACGCCTTCTTAAATGCCATGTATATTTACTCTCTTTGCCTAATATTTATTGCCGGTGCAACTTACTTTTTCTTCTCGTATCGTTTCCCTTGGTATTCACCATCAATGGTCTTCATTTCTACCTTCACCTGCTTTTTTGACAAGGAATTTAAGAAATATCGAACACCATATCTTAAATGACGAACATGCTTTTGAAGGCTAGATTTCTTCCATTGATCAATCGCCGGATTAATAGTAGGCATGGTTGGATCAACTTGAATGTAACCGTGCGCCATTGTTCCCAATTTGGTAAAACTATTTGGAAAGTAGTGTCCGGTAATGGATTTTCTACTTTTTGCCGGATTCTTATTCTCGTTTGATCCATGAATAGTGCAGCTATGCCAAAAAATGACATCTCCTTTCTTAACCGTACAATTTACTTTTTCATAGTCCTTATAAGCCAATGCATTAGCGATAGCGCCTACATAATCTTCATTGTGTTCTGCTTCTCTATTGGCAATCACACCTAAATGACTTGTAGGATATACATAAAATGGTCCGCATTCATCGGTGATATCTTCCAAAGCCACCCAAATACCAACCACTCCTCCCGGAGGATCTGTATCCAAATAGTAGTGATCTTGATGTGCCACCGTTCCGGTAGATTTATCAAAAAACATGGACTGCCAAATCGTGTGCTTTGGTTCTCCGCTAATGGCTTCTAACACATCGCTAATTCCTTTATCGGTGATGATCTTATAGACACCATCCGAAAATTTATTGGCTAACACATGGTAGTGCGGATTCCAAATGGAATGCTCGATAAAGCCTTGTTTGTTAACTTCCAGTTTTTCAGGTCGATTGGTGTCTTGAGCCCGTATGATATAAAACTTTTTCTTTTTTAGCTTTTCATATCCTTCCAAAAAATAATCTATCTTTTCCTTGCTAATCAAGTTAGGGACAATTACATAACCTTCCTTTTTGTAGGTTTCTGAAATGCCGGCTTTATCCTCCAAATTAACGTAATGCATAATACTCTTTTTTATAAAATTAATAGTTTATCCAATTAAGTACAATATTATATTCTCAACAACCACTTAAATGTAGATGCCCAGGTATGTTTGAAAAAACCATTCTTAACCATGATCCACCGTCGATTAACCGGATTTTTTTGTTTTAACGAAACAAAAGCGTTTATGGTTTTGGTAGCCGCCGGATTAGAATAACCATATTCCTCAATTCTTTTCTTAACCGCAATGGCCTGTTCTGTCAAACGAGCATAATATTCTTTAAAATTGCGATTATTCAATTTTCTGCTCAACTGATCCTCTTCCTTCGTTTTAGTTACCCTGTTTTCTCCTCTACTGGCATTGTACTCGTGTATTCGATAGTTGATGGTAGTTCTGTCAATATAGTCCACTTTACCGGCAGCAGCTGCCACAACACTTACCCAATGGTCGAACCAAAGTGCTTCCGGTGGCACAGGATTAGCCATTTCTACCAATCTTCTGTTCATGATCATCACACATCCGTTGATTGGATTTTGCATCAATAATTTACTTAATGAAACATAGTGTGGCTTTATATTGTCTTCTTTCCACCGAGATTCGGCAATTACATTTAGATTTTCATCTACCATCTGAAGATTACTATACACTAAACAAGGTTTGTTAGGTACTTTCTTTTCTAATTTTTGAATAGCTTGTAAAGACACTTCTAATTTATCGGGCATCCATTGGTCGTCCTGATCGCAAAAACAAGCGTAAGCCGCTTTGGAAATGGCCAACAAAGTTGAAAAATTCTTATCAATTCCCAGATTTCCCAATCCATCGTCCAACAAGGTAATCTTCCCCGGATAACGATCGCAGTATTCTTGGATGATAGCAATAGTATCATCTTTCGAGTGATCATCTCTAATGTATAAATGCCAATCTTTTATCGTTTGATCAAACAATGAATCCAACAATACTCTTATGTATTTTGAACCATTATAGGTGGGCAATAAAATATCTATTAAGTTGCTATTCTTCATAAGGCACGGCAAATATACCTTAATTGAATATCACTGGCATTGACATTTGTCATCTTTCACAGAAATTTATTATGCTTAAGGAAGCTGAATTTGATCGGCATCAATCAAAAATCTCCAGGGAAGCAAGGCATCCTTTCCTGCATAATTCACACCGATTCTGGGTGTACTGACTATATCTGAAGATGGAATATAGATGTCCTTATCTTCAATCCAAATAAGATCACTTTGAAGATCGGTTGCATTGAAATTTGTGGTAATTCCCAATGCTTTTGAAAGTGTTCCGGGGCCGGATGATAAATTCGGTTGAACGCGATCCATTTTTCTTCTTTCCATCATCACCTCAATCCCTTCATACGGCATTACCCCTCGAATCAAAACTGCCTGACCGACATCTTCAGGACCGGTCACAACATTAAACAAGTGATGGATGCCATAACACAAATACACATACGCTTTCCCTCCTTTCACAAAGAGCATTGCCGTGCGTTTTGTTCTCCGTCCGTTATAGGCATGGCATGCTTTCTCGTTTTCGTGATAAGCTTCTGTTTCTACAATAATTCCGGCCGTTAATCGATCCTCAATATTAGTATATAACACCTTCCCTAATAACGCCCGTGCAATTCCAACCACATCATCTTTAATGTAAAATGTTTTATCTAGCTTTGGCATACCAAATAAAGTTATAGAAACTATCTAACCGGATGAAAGGAAAACTATTTTTGCTGCCTACATTTTTGGATATTGATGCCATTGAAGTGATCCCTAAAAGCACTTCGGAACAAGCTCTTCAACTGAAATACATTATTGCAGAAAACATTAGAACAACAAGAAGATATTTGAAGCAATTGGACAAAAGTGTGGATATAGATGCCATAACCTTTTTTGAATTCAATAAAAAGACATCCAATAACGATCTCAATAGATTTTTGAAGCCTGCTTTGGAAGGTCATGATGTCGGTATATTTTCAGAAGCCGGTTGCCCCGGAATTGCCGATCCGGGTCAGGTGATTATTAAATTAGCCCATCAAAAAGGAATTCAGGTAGTGCCTTTAACAGGGCCCAGTTCCATTTTTTTAGCCTTGATGGCATCGGGCATGAACGGTCAGAGTTTTAGGTTTCATGGCTACATTCCCATTGATGAACAGAAGAAAATAAAGTATTTAAGATATCTGGAATCAGAAGCCCGACAAAGAAATGAAACACAGATTTTCATGGAAACACCCTTTCGGAACAATAAAATGATAGAGACTATTTTAAAGGTTTTAGACAATAAAACAACTTTGTGTCTGGCAGCTAATATTACAGGTCAACATGAATCCATTCAAACCAAAACTATTGCTGAATGGAAAAAAGTGACTTACGATTATCATAAACAACCTTGCATATTCCTAATTTTGTAACCTCGATAAAAGTATATTTTGATAGTAATTGATGATATATTGGTCAGTGATGATGTTATCCAAAAGCAATTTGTATGCGACTTGAAAAAATGCAAAGGAGCTTGCTGTGTGGAAGGAGATGGCGGCGCTCCATTAGAAGTGGATGAATTGAAAATTCTGGAGGATCAATATGAAAAAATTGAGCCCTATATGACGGAAAAAGGCAAAGCGGCTGTAGCTGAAAAAGGCAAATACGTTTTTGAGAAAGATGACCAGTATACCGGCTATGGCACTCCATTGATCGGCAATACCGGCGCCTGTGCTTATGTAAATTTTAATGAAAAGGGCATTGCCTATTGCAGCATAGAACAAGCATTTAATGATGGTATTATTGATTTTCGAAAGCCCATCAGTTGTCATTTATATCCTATCAGGATCAATGAGTATAAGCATTCTACTGCGGTGAATTACGAAGTTTGGAACATTTGCAATGATGCCTGTACTTTAGGCGCTCAATTAAAGATGCCCACTTACATTTTCGTGAAAGATGCTTTGATCAGAAAATTCGGAGAGGAATTTTACGAACAACTGGAAGGAGCCGTTGAATTTATGAATAAGAAGGATGCATAAAATGGATTGGAAATACTTGTTTAACCCCAACAGAATCGGAGTAGATTATGTGAAGGAAATTGATCTGGAATCCACCAGAAGTTCCTTTATTAAGGACTATGACAGGATCTTGTTTTCTGCTCCTTTCAGAAAGTTGCAAAACAAAACACAGGTTTTTCCCTTAACCGATAACATTTTTGTTCATAATCGATTGACACATAGTTTAGAGACTGCCTCGGTGGGGCGAACCCTTGGACGTGAGGTGGGTATATTGATAGCCGACCAATATCATTCTGAGGATAAAGTATTTCAGCACTTTTATAGAAATGAATTACAACATGTAATCTCCGCTGCCTGTTTGTCGCACGACATAGGAAATCCTCCATTCGGACATACCGGCGAGGTAGCTATATCAGAATATTTTAGGAATTTAAGTGGTACTACTCGTTCTAGGATTACGGATCAAATTTCTGATTTACAATGGGCTGAATTATGTCATTTTGAAGGCAATGCCAACGGCTTCAGAATTCTCACACATGATTTTAACAATGCCAACGGAGGTGAGTTCAAACTGACCTTTTCAACGCTCGCTGCAATGGTAAAATACCCTTGTTTAGCTGATGTTGGCAATGATAAAAGTACCGGATTGATCAGCACTAAAAAGTACAACATTCATGCTTCCGAATGGTCGTTGTGGCAACAATTGAGTGATGGCTTAGCATTGTCCTCAACCAACATTCAAAATGTATATGCCAGACATCCTTTCGTTTATTTGGTGGAGGCTGCTGATGATATTTGCTATTTGATCATTGATCTGGAAGATGCTCATAGGCTTAAAATTATTTCGCACCAGGAAACCGTCGATCACTTACTTGGTCTCTTTGATTCCTTTTCAAAGGACGCTTCAACCTCAACTATACACAATAATTTAGACAAAATTGTTGCCCCTGAACAAA
>JAGQYH010000140.1 GCA_020436175.1 Bacteroidota bacterium | reverse complement strand
GTTAGGTTAGTAATATCAACATTGTCCATGTAAGTACTTCCCTGCGCTGTTAAGGTGATGCTGAGATCGTCGAAAGATACGTCATCCATTACTACATGCGACAAACCGCCGACATTCAATGATTTAAGATCCGGTATTACCACAAAAAACTTTGGTCTACCTTGGAGTTGTCTGCTTTGCATAAAACCGATGCTGATGTTTTTGTATTTACTTGCCGGTGCATTAATCAGCAAACTCTTGCCGTTTTTCTCTACTTCAACTTCTTCATTAAACCGTTTGTTGGGTAGCAAATAGACTTCAAAATCTTCTCCTTGTTCAATCACCATTTCTGCATTGCCTTTCATTTCAATATGGTCAAAATCCGTATAGTTAAAGAACTGCATATTTCTTTTATTCCATGAACTTCCCAAAGTTAAAATGCTGTCAATAGGTTCCAATGTTCCATTTTGCATTAACCAACGATTACCGGCAACGGTTTGAACACCCACATTCCTTGAATTGTCGACATTATCCAGTATGCCGGCCGTACTGTGATCAAAAACCACTGCCATACCTTCAGGCACTTGCAGGGTCAATTTAACAGTTTGGTTTCTCCATTTCTTTTGTTTACCCAAGCCGAAGTAAGGGTCCACTACCAACTTACCGTTTTCATAAGTGGTATTATAGGTAATGTTGTTGGCATTTTTAATGGCATTATTAGAACTATTGCCATTGGCTTTATAAATGGTTTCCATATAAATATTGTCGTCTACACTAGGTCTTACATCCATTTCTACCCAATCGCTGGCGGTTTCCAATCGTTTTGTGAATGCAAAGACATTATCAAATTTCAGATCGTATTCCAATCTCTCAAAATCAGATAGATTATCATTCACTGCAACATATAAGGTATCATCAAAAGGTCTGTCTAAAACAATTTGTTTGGAAACAGTTTCCCTTTCTGAAAAATAGTTGCTCACTTGATAAGCAGAAATACTTAGTAAAATAGCTCCGATGAATAACAATCCAACACCCATCAATCCAATATTCTTGTTTCTTACTCTGTATTTGGTAAAAATTCTAAGTGGCAAATAGATCAGGAACAAGATCGGAATACCGAATACCAACAATCCACCCATCAAAGCCATCAGCCATCCCATGGTGGATGCAAATATGTATTTTATGGACAGTGGCAGTAAGAACAAAAAGCTGATCAATGAAGCGAAGAGTGCCACGATCAAGGCTATCAACACTACAAAACCAATAAAAAAGAACAACACTTTAAAGAATACAAAGAACAATTTAACAATGGCTCCAAATACTTTACCGATGCCATTCACAATGCTTCTAAGGCCTGTTCTACTGGGATTTCTTTCGGTGAAACCTTTTAGATTTTCGCCTACCTGATTGATCTCTTCTCGAATTTTTTTTTCCAGGTTATTGATATTGACCGGCTCCCCTTTCATTTCCAGTTTTTGGGAAGCCGTTTCTGCCTTTGGGAGAATGATCCAAAGTATCAAGTAAGCAGCAGGACCTACAATACCCACTGAAAAGACGACCAAAAGAATAAAGGCCAACCTGATCCACAAAGGATCGTCAATATGCCAGTAGGCACTCAATCCGGAGCTTACACCGGCAATGATGGCATTGTCAGGATCTCTGTACAATCTTTTCACCGCTTTTTTATCTCCGGCAGTACCGGTTTTTCCTGATTCTCTTGTTTGTGATCTCGATTCTGTTTCTTCAAACAGATCGCCATCGGCATCAAAATCTTCCGGTCGACCCATGGTATCGATTACTTCCACTACATCGCCCATACTCACTACCTTAAATCCGGAGCTTTCTAAAGAGGCCGAAAACAATTCTGCCAATCGTGATTCGATATCTGAAACGATCTCATCCCGACCTTCTGTGTACTTATAGTATTGGTTGAGAGAATCTAAATATTTTCTTAATTCTTCGAAAGCATCTTCGTCTATTTGATAAACGATACCTCCTAAATTTATATTAACCGTCTTTATCATGATTCTTTTGATTTTATAATTTCACCATTTTGTGTTGTTACTTGCACCGCGTGCACTAATTCATCCCATGTTTCTCCCAACTCCTGGAAAAATTCATCTCCTGAAGGCGTTAGTTGAAAATACTTTCGAGGTGGTCCCCCTGTCGATTCTTTCCATTCGTAGCTTAATAAGCCGGCGTTCTTTAATCGGGTAAGCAATGGATATACAGTGCCTTCCACCACTAATAACTTAGCTTCTTTTAAGTCATTCAAAATATCCGAAGTATACACCTCGCCTCTTGAAATAATGCCTAGTATACAATACTCCAGAACACCTTTCCGCATTTGCACTTTTGTATTTTCTAATTTCATCTGAATAAATTTTTCTATTGTATATTATTATAAATAAAGGTGACGCTATACCAGTTTCCATCCTTCATTGGATATTGATCGGCCGGTACATTGATCATCTTTTTTACCATCTGCGTCATCTGCTCGTCTTTAGATCGAATGGATATGATGTAAGGCTTTCCGTTTGCATCCAACAGATAGCTAACATAAAATTCGATGTTCTCGTCAGTTGATACCGGCAGATCCGAAGTTTCATTGTAAAAATGAATGGCGTTACTTTGCATCCCTTGTGTTTCATTACCGAAACTTTGAATAGACACACTTATCAGAAAAAGTAGTGCAATGATTGTGAAAACTCTCTTCTTCATCTGATTAAATGTTTGGAGTGATCACTACTTCATCTAATACCACGTGAGGAACAACTTTACCTTCGACAACTGTTGCCGTAACAACATTGTTCCAGTTTCTTTCTCCCACAATGGTTATTTCGGGTAATTCAATAGAAGGCAATACCTCACCGTCTACCAACATGCCTTTTACGACAATTGTGTTTTCAGCATTGGAACTTCTAAAATCCGAAATACTGTTTGATTTTCTATCAGCAGTTGCAAATCCTGCAAAAAGGATAAAGCTGATGGTCATAGTTAAAAATAATTTCTTTTTCATGGTTCTTGGTTTTATTTAGTAACCGACAGCAATATGCGAATCGGTGTTGTTTTTAATTGTTTTACTTTCAATTACAATACAAGTATACGGAAGAATACAGTACTATGCAAAACATAGTACCTTCTTTTAGATTGTAAAATGTATTAGAAAGTACTGTGTAACATTATAATTATCTGATTTTCAATGCTATACAAACCATAAAATAAATTACAAACAAATGTTAAATTTTTTCGCAATTCGAATTTTGGCAGAAAACAGGGTCAAACCCAACTGTTTACACCCTTAGATTTCCAATAGAATTAAGGCAAAAAAAAGCCTATTAGAAAATGTACTTCTAATAGGCTTTGTACCTTATCCACCCTCTTTTCAATTAGGTCGGACAACCTTGACACGGTACGTCATCGAAATCTGATCTGGCAGTCGACATAAAATTTTGGTGCGCAATCAAACAAACTTATCTGATTTTACTCCCTATTGATAAAATATCATTTTCAAAGCTATCCACATCTCTTTCATTATTTTTTTGGAAGGACATAGCTTTTCTCAATGAACTTTTTATTTCACTAAACAAAATTCAAAGACAAACACGAAAGCACAGCATGGCACGGCATTCATCTAAGTTAGAGGTATAATGTGTTTGGGGTGCTTAATCACTTACCGGCAATTCGGATAGATCAAGTTGGAATTATTTCTTTCGTATGTTGGCAAATATATACACGATTACCATCAAGGTCAACTATTTGAACAACTTTAATTCGGTTTAAAGTCACTTTTTTAAAATGTTGCCCAAGGTCTAGTGTTGTTAATCCGTTAAAATTACTTGTTTTAGCAACTATTTTTAGGCAACTTTGTGTTCTATATAATAAAAGAAAGATGCAAAAAGGAAGCTTTAAAGTGCCAACTCCGGTCAATGAAACTGTTTTAAACTACGCTCCGGGCTCACCCGAAAGAGAAAAGTTAGAAAAAGAATTAAAGAGAAGAAAGTCGTACACTGCTGATATTCCCATGTATATTGGTGGTAAAGAAGTGCGAACCGGCGACAAGAGAAGCTTGCATCCTCCACATGAACACCAACATTTGCTGGGTTATTACCATTACGGTAATGCTTCGCACGTAAAAGATGCCATTGATGCCGCACTCGCCGCTAAACAGGCATGGAATGAATTGCCTTGGGAGAATCGGGCTGCCATATTTTTAAGAGCTGCGGATTTGATCAGCGGGCCTTACAGAGCTTCTATCAATGCCGCTACCATGTTGGGACAATCTAAAAATGCTTATCAAGCGGAAATTGATTCGGCTTGTGAATTGGCCGACTTCTTACGTTTCAATGTCAAATTTATGACAGAGATTTACGAAGACCAACCGATATCCTCTCCTTTAGTATGGAATAAAATGGAATATCGCCCTTTGGAAGGCTTTATTTTTGCTCTAACGCCTTTTAACTTTACCGCCATTGCCGGTAATTTGGGCGCTGCTCCGGCCATGTTGGGTAATACCATCGTTTGGAAACCGGCCGATACACAAGTGTATGCTGCACAAGTGATCATGGAAATATTTATGGAGGCAGGTTTGCCCGATGGTGTCATCAATTTAATATATGTAGATGGACTGGTGGCAGGTGATGTCATCTTCCAACACAAAGATTTTGCGGGATTACACTTCACAGGTTCTACCGGCGTCTTCCAACATTTATGGAAAACCATTGGCGAAAACATACAACATTACAAATCTTATCCAAGAATTGTAGGCGAAACGGGTGGTAAAGATTTTATCATAGCTCATCCGAGTGCTGAAGCTAAAGCCCTTTCCACCGCTATTGTTCGAGGAGCATTTGAATATCAAGGACAAAAATGTTCGGCAGCCTCCAGAGCCTATATCCCAAAAAGCTTGTGGAAGGATGTAAAGCAAAATGTATTGGAAGATTTGGCTGAAATAAAAATGGGAACGGTAGAAGATTTTGGAAATTTTGTAAATGCCGTTATCTCTGAAACAGCTTTTGATAAGATCACCGGATACATTGAGCAAGCTAAAAAAGATGAAGGAGCAACAATCATTGCCGGAGGAAAATTCGATAAGCGTGAAGGCTACTTTATAGAGCCAACCATCATTCAAGTACAGGATCCCAAGTACAGAACCATGTGCGAAGAGATATTCGGACCGGTGTTAACAGTATATGTATATGAAGATGACCAATACGAAGACATCTTACATATTGCCGACAGCACTTCTCCTTACGCATTAACAGGAGCCATTTTTTCTCAGGACAGAGACGCCATTCAACAAGCTTTAAACGTTTTGGAAAATGCAGCAGGTAATTTCTACATCAACGATAAACCTACCGGTGCGGTAGTGGGGCAACAACCTTTCGGTGGTGGAAGAGGTTCGGGGACCAACGATAAGGCCGGTGCGAAACAAAATTTATTGCGATGGATATCGTGTAGAACGATTAAAGAAACCTTCGTTCCACCAACGGATTATAAGTATCCTTTTTTAGGGTAAAAGTCTAAGATGTTCCTTGTAACAGATTGCTTTATTATAGCAGTGACGGTTAGGTTAATAACTTAAACTGTCAATGATATGGGTCACTATGTTGCCTTCTACCAAATTCTCCTCATTAACAAGGTCTAGTTGGAAAGGTTCAATTTGACCGACGAGTTGTGGATCATAAGCAGTCGTTACTTTGATGTAGTTATCAGTAAAGCCGTACATGTGGCCATCTTTCTTTTCCTCTTCAAAAAGCACAGGACGACTTTGTCCGGTAAACTGACTGTAAAAATAACGCTTCTTCTTTTCGGACAACATGCGTAACATTTGACTGCGTTGGTTTCTTTCTTCGGCAGAGACTACATGTGGCAATTCCACCGCCTTAGTATTCGGTCGCTCTGAGTAAGTAAAAACATGCAAATACGATACATCCAACTCATTCAAAAATTGGTAGGTTTCCAGAAACTCTTGCTCGCCTTCTCCGGGAAAACCGATGATCACATCTACGCCGATACAAGCATGCGGCATCAACGATTTTATCTTTGCCACGCGATCCACATACAACTCTCGTCGATATCGTCTGCGCATCAATCCTAATATTTTGTTGGAGCCGGACTGCAACGGAATGTGAAAATGGGGCATAAACTTTTTACTCTGTGCCACAAATTCAATGATCTCATCTTTCAATAAGTTAGGCTCAATGGAAGAAATTCTCACTCTCCCAATGCCTTCTACTTCATCCATGGCTTTTACCACATCAAAAAACTCAACATGTTCTTCTATGCCTTTGCCATAATCGCCGGTATTAACGCCGGTGAGCACGATCTCTTTCACCCCTTGTGCCGCAATGGCTTTGGCATTTTTAATAATATTCTCCGGACGGTCGCTCCTACTCTTTCCCCTTGCCAATGGTATGGTACAAAAAGAACAACTGTAATCGCAACCATCCTGAATTTTCAAAAAAGAGCGTGTACGGTCGCCCACCGAATAGGCATCCACAAAAAAGTTAGCTGCATCAATTTCAGATGATTTGATCTGACCACAACTTTGTTTGGTTAAATCCGTTAAGATTTCG
>JAGQYH010000013.1 GCA_020436175.1 Bacteroidota bacterium | reverse complement strand
TATGAAAGCCCTAAATCTTATACCAATCAACGAACCAATGAAACGGTATGTCCGGATATTTCTTTTGTAGATGAAAGAGGTGTGAAAAATTACGTGGAAGTAGCCGTTAAGTCGGATAGCATCAGAAAAACGGTGACCAAGTGGAAGCTGTTAAGCACTCTTGCCGGACTTAAAAACGGAAATCTTTATTTATTGGCAGTTAGAGGTTCTAAGAGTTTTGTAAAAAGCGAAGTAGAAAAATGCGATCTAAGTGCCAAAATTTATTCCTTATAAGCAGAACCTCAATGATAATTTCGTAAATGCTTAAAATAAAAAGGTTCGATCCTGAGGGGACCGAACCAATGGAGGTATTAATATTCTAGCATCTAGATTTTTATTTCAACACAAGATTGATGGTAAGCTCTATATCATTTGATAAAACCATTTCTTTCATGGGATGAGTAAAAGCAACATCGTAGTTTCTTCTGTTGAACGTTAAAGTGCCGGAAATGCTTCCGTCATCATTTTGGGTGATGTTTTGTACCGTTTCTTCGCCTTGCTTGCCTCTCACTGTTAGTATTCCTATAGCAGTATTATCCGTTACGGTTTTAATTTCAAAAGAAGCCGTTGGGTGATTGGCAACGTCAAAGAAATCATCAGCGGACAAATGCCCCACTAACTTATCTGCTGTTTTTCCTTCCGCAGGATTGTAATTGTTGTCGGTTGGTGTAATAGTGGTCATATCTACTACAAATGAACCACCGGCTAATTTTCCGTCAGCCATTAATAAGCTGGCTTCGGTAAGGTTGATGGTACCTTCGTGAGAATACATTTTTAGCATTTCACCTTTCCATTGAATAGTGCTGGCTTCCAGGTCAACTGACTCAACATTGGCGGTAGAAGTAGTCGTCGTTGTTTCTTCAACAGTTTCTGTTGTAGTTGTTTTTTCTTTTTTGCTTGTACAAGCAGCCATTACCATTACGGCTAGTACAAATGTCGATAATTGAATTGTTTTGATCATTTTTTTAAGTTTTGAAATACAAATATAAAAATAAATATGTTATAAACGACATTTGTTTACAACAAATATTTATATTTGATGTATGAAATGAGCCATAAGAATAAATATTCATACCAATCGATCATGAATATTTTTTGTTGGCGAATACCATCTGACCATTAAAAAACATGAAAATTACAGATGAAAAAGGCTATAGACCCCAATTTACAGATGATGGTGGACATTATGAAAACAGGAAATTGTATTGATAATGTGGTTACCAAAACGTTGAAACCGTATAATATCACCCATATTCAATACAATATTTTGAGAATTTTGAGAGGCGTTCATCCAGAACCCTTGTACGTTGGAGAAATCAAGAACAGAATATTGTTTGCCAATTCTGATATCACCAGACTGTTGGACAGAATGATCGATAAAGGCATAATTGAGCGTAATATTTGTTCGGAAAACCGCCGCAGAATAGAAGTAAGGATCACAGAGGCCGGCTTACAATTGCTATTAGATGCCACGCCGGGAATTGATGCCGCATTGGGACATTATCTGAAAGACATCATCAGTGAATCGGAAGCCAACGCCACCGTTGCGTTGTTGTTAAAAATACGAGAAAGTATAGAATAGGCGACACTGGCAGGTCTTTGCGACTTACTTAGATTAATAATCTCATTGTAAATTCAATTTTCAATAATCAAATTCAATTTTCAAAAATATAATTGGGCTTGAATTTGATCATTGATCATTTAAAATTATGCCATGCTCGTCGAAGTTTATATGATACGCTAATTTCAACGAAGTGCTGTCAACTATAATGTGCAACAACACCTAATTTGCTACCTTCAAAATTTTCTTTGTGGCGCCGTTCTTAAGATCATCAGTATACACCGTTAAGAAGTAAATGCCATTTTCCAGATCGTTTATTGCAATCTGAGTTGCACCACTCATATCTTTAATGGTTTTTAGGATTTGCCCATTGATGTTGGTCAGGCTAACATTATAGAACGTTTCGCTTGCATAATCTACATGGATAAAATCAGATGAAGGATTAGGATAGATCGCAATTGCATTTTGTGAAATGATGTTTTCATTAACCGGCAGCACACTATCGTAGTTATAGATCTTAATGGTTCCTAAAGAATCCGTTGGGTTATTCATTTTTCCTCCCCAAATAATTCTTTCTCCATTACTGGTAATGTCAACAAAGTTGTTAGCATATTCGTCGCTTTGTGAGCCCGTAAATCTACTGCCAATTTCTTTCCAACTTTGATTATCAAATTGTAGAACTTGTACATAGTTTGGTTGCTCAGACCATACATCATCGGTAACACCAATTACTGCAATATTGCCATCATCAGAAAGTCTGAGTGTTGTCCCAAATGGATTATCTATTGAAATTTCTTGTGTTGGTATATTTTCATTCCAGGTATTGTTTTCAAAATCAAAAGTTCGTAAAAAACCTTGCCCATCCACTAACTCATCATTGCTTGTAATTATCAGCAATCTATTTCCATCAGCAGAGAAATCAAAACCTTCAGACAAAGAAACGCTTCGCGTATCTGATGAGGCAATATCTGCAGAATCTGAAACAACTATCTCATGCGATTTTACCCAATTATTGCTCTCGAAATCGTAAACCTTTAAATTTGAATAATACCCAAGTCCATTAGAAAAAGTCACCATAAACTCATCTGGAATGGCTAATCTGTTTCCATCTTTAGAAACCGCAATTGTGGATATTTCTGAATCCGTAAAAATGCTGTTTCCTTTTTTTGACCATGAACCATTAGTTTCTTCATAAACAACTACATTGCCAGTTTCAAATCTTCCTTTTGTAGCGACCAATATTTTTCCATTGTTCGCAAATCTTACCCTTCCAGATCCGCCGGTTGTTTCATTAAAATCAGGGAAAGTTGCGTAATTGTAATTTAGTTTCCAATCACCGTTTTCTAAATCATATACTCTAACTCCTTTTTTGCTGGAAACAGCAATTCTAGTTCCAGATTCATTAATATCAACGGATGTACCAAGCTCTTCTCTTGTTTCCGTTCCTTTTAAAGTGGTTCCTAATTGTAGCCAATTGTCGTTTTGAAGTTCATAAACTTTTACTTCACCGGCTCTCTCAAAACTTCCTTGTTCTACAAATCTAGAACTGAAAATTATCTTATCACCCAATCCATTGATAGCAACAACATCACCTGTTCCATCATATGCTTCAACACCTAATAAAGTGCTGCCAATTTGAGATTGTCCATGCAACAAACCTGCTGCAAACAATAAAATTGGAAAGATTAACTTTTGAATTGAATTTCTCTTGTAAACAAACTTCATAACTTTTTATTTTGGATTATATATTCATACCAAGAATTGTAAAAGGTCATCAAAAATTTTAAAATTTTTATTGGCTCTATGTTTTTGCAATGATCGATATGGTTAATACACCACACAAACTTCATCCATTTCCTTGCGTTTCAAATCCGGCACCATGGCATTTTCGGGCGGATATCCCACCGGCAATAACAAAAATGGCCTTTCATTGGATGGTCTATCTAGTATAGTAGATAAGAAATTCATGGGAGAAGGCGTGTGTGTAAGCGTCACCAATCCCGCATGGTGAATAGCCGTGATCAGTAAACCCGTGGCAATACCTACAGATTCATTCACGTAGTAATTGGTTTTTTTGCCTTCTCCGTCCCAATCATATATTTTTTTAAAGATTACAATTAACCAAGGTGCGCTTTCCAAAAATGGCTTATGCCAATCCGTTTCAAATGGTTTCAGGTCGTTTAACCATTCTTCCGACATTCTTCCGTGATAGCTTTCATATTCTTCTTTTTCGGCAGCTTCACGTATTTGTTTTTTGATGGAAGGATTTTGAACAGCACAAAACGTCCATGGTTGCTTATGGGCGCCGGAGGGTGCGGTGGCTGCTGTTTTAATGATCAACTCAATGGTTTGTAGATCTACTGGACGATCGGAAAATGCTCTTAACGAACGACGCGTTTCCATAAAGTGATAGAAATTAAGCACATTTTTGTACGATTGTTCCTGTGTAAACGGCAGTGGATGTTCGTAAGGAATGAAATTGCTGGAGTGTTGCATATTATAAGGTTGATAGCTTAATCGAAACTAATAAATAATAACAGCATCTTCATCTTTTGTTTATTCTACATATCAACTTACCTGATGGGTAGAACCCGATTTGGATGCCAATATCCATTGGGATAGCAAATGCATATATTTCCCAACAAAAAAGATGTTCTTCACATCTATTAACATAAAATTATATGTGTTTTCGACTAACGGACAATAGCTTTCGATGTTTGATTTTTGTTATCGAAGGCATTCCCCGATATTTGTAATATCAGTTTTTTACAGCTTAGGACAGTCAATTGTTTAAGCTGTCCAGAGAACAAAGAGTTTTAATATTGAAATTGATAACAGCATTAAAACATTAAAATCATGAGCATTTACGCAAAGCATATTATATATAAATTATCGAAGCAAATATTCCTTTTAGGTCAATTTTTCAGTTGACCGGGTTATTTGTATGATCAATTTGCCACTAGATTTGAGCAAATGAATTCTTATCGGTCATGACCGGACCATTACTGCATTTTATTAAAAACCTGCAAAACGGATCACGTCATTTCTAATGAAACTTTAGATGGATGTCTGTCAATCTATTGGCATCGTGATCAATCTATTCACTCAAAAAAATTTAACCATGAGAACAATTAACAGAACTATTAAATATTTAGCGATTTGCTTTTTAGCAGTTGCCATATTCAGTTGTCAGGGAAACAATTCCCGCATGAACAATGATGATCAGACGGAAATGTCAGAAGATTTTCAAAATGAGCGTACTGCTTTCAAAAATGAAATAGAGCAACGCATCAACAAAATTGATAAAGACATTGAAAGGATCAATCGGAAAATGGAAGAAAGAGCTGACAATGTTAGTGAAGAAGTAGAAGAAGAATGGGCGGCGACCAAAGCTAAATTACAAGAATGGAAAACTGAATTGCAAAATGAAGCCGACAAAACAGAGAATGTTTTGCAGAATGAATGGGCTGAATTTAAAAGCAATGTTGAAGAAACGATGGAAAACGCTGAAGAAGAGTTCGATCGATTAGGAGAAAAAATAAAAGACTTTTTCACGATAGAAGATAATCAATAAGCGCATTCAATTAACTAACTAAAAAAAATAAGTGATGAAAACAACAAAAATATCAATACTGTTTAGTTTGCTTTTTTTGGCAGGCTTTACAATGACATACGCTCAAGAGGGCGAATCTAATAGCAAAGGCGGATTTGGAATGAAAGGTGGATTAACTTTTTCTACCATAGGATTTGATTACGAGGACGCCTCCACACAAAAGAACAGGTTCAGAATTGGTGGTACGGCCGGATTTAGTTATGAGGTCGCAACGCCGGGTTTCTTTGCCTTTGAGATAGGGACCTTATATGATCTTAGAGGCACCAAGGAAGAAATCAATTTGGTAAACGGAAATGAGATCGTTCAGAAAAACTATCTGCATTATATATCCGTTCCCGCCAATTTCAAATTCTATATCGGCGATAATTTCAATATCCATTTCGGACCGTATGTTGCCGGTTTAGCGGGCGGAAAAACCAAGTTTAACTTAATGAATAACAACGGTGAAACAATCGAATCGGAAAGTTATTCGATTACCGGTGAGCAAGCTGAAGATCTCGATGGAGATGACTATTTAAAAAGAGTAGATGCCGGATTACAAGCAGGCTTAGAGTTTGTTTCCGACAAAGGCATTGGTGTCGGTAGTAGATTCAGTAAAGGTTTGGTGGACATTACTAACGACAAACATATTTACGGCAATGGCAATGCCACCACAACGGAGGTAAATGTATATATGCTGTTTAGATTCTAGACTGTATGTACACAACATTTTTAAACTAAAAAATCAAAAATCATGGGAAATATTCTAACAATAGTAGCGGTAATATTAATCATAGGATGGTTAGTAGGCTTTATCGGGTTTGGCGCTGCTGTAGGCAATTTTATACATATTTTATTAGTGCTGGCAATCATCGCCGTATTAATACGCATCATCTCAGGAAGAGGGGTTTAAATATTGCTAAATAAAGCAAGCAATTTGAGTGGGAGCCGATTGCATACAATCAAAGCATACGAAATGCAATCGGCTCTATTTTAGAATGAAATCATAAAGAGATGGAAACAACAATTTTAGATAGCAATGTTATTTTATATCAACTGGCCAATACGTTAAAGTTGGATATTGAAGCCGATTGCGATGAGTTATTGTTAAACTTACCACAAGAACATGGTCAAGGTGTCATTCGAGGTACACAACTTTCCAATGGTGTTAATGTCATAGCCTTTCAATGTAGTTTTAACCAACCTGTCCGCATTGTCCAGAATACTAACTATACCTATTCTCCGATGCGATTTATATACGTCAAAACAGGATCGGTAAAATACACCTACAATGAATCAAACATACATTGCGAACTGAACGAAGAAGAAAGTGCTATTACCGCCGGAAATAAAAACAGTGGCGATTTTATGGCATTTAACAGAAATGAAGATCTGGAGGTTTTAGTGATCGAGATCAATCGTGATGAGTTTGTAGAATCAAATGATTGTAATTTGAATAGCATTGATCATTCTTTTGCTAAGATCTTCAGGGACACTGAAGGCACTGCTGTCTTTCATTGGACGAGCCATTACAGCATAGGCATTTCTGAATGCTTGGATGCTATTTTCAACTGTAAGCGAGATCATTCCGTTAAACGTTTTTTTTTGGAAGGAAAAGTGTTTGAGATATTTTCTCATCAATTGAAAATGTTTGGCGACGATCTTAAACCTAAAGATCACGAATTGGTCTTACGGCAAACAGATGTTGACTTGATCCGGGAGGCGAAGCGGATATTATCCGAAAGTTTGGATGAAGCACCGACCATCATTGAATTATCAAGAATGGTGGGCATCAATCAACAAAAGCTGAAGAAAGGATTTAAACAGATCTACCACACTACACCTTATAGATTTCTTAGAAATGCTAGGTTAAATGAAAGTAGATTGTTGTTGCTGGAAGGTTCCACTTCAGTATCGGAAGTGGCTGAAAAGATCGGCTATTCTAATAAGAGTCATTTTGCCAAAAGATTTAAAGAGAAGTTTGGTGTGCTGCCCCGAGAATTTGTAAGAGAGTTCAAGGCGAACATATAGAAATATATGAATCGCCTATTGAAGAACATGAAAACCCGGCCATTATTTTTTAACTAAAAAACAAATATTATGAGCGCAATAGCAGATAAAATTAAAGGAAATTGGAATGTTGTTAAAGGCAAACTGAAGCAGCAATACGGAGAATTGACTGACAAGGATCTTACTTATGCAGAGGGCAAAGAAGATGAATTGATCGGTATCATTCAACAGAAAACAGGTAAAGCAAAAGAAGAGATTAAAAGCTTTATCGACAATCTTTAATGGTGGGTTTGCTTAACCGGTTATGGATTTCAACGTAATCCTCAACTCTCTTAGAAGCCGGTTGAGCAATTGATAGGGTTGGTCAATTTTGGCCAACCTTTTTTTATGCCTTAACGAATGGCATTCATCTTTAAAAGAGAAAATGAAGTCCATTGGTTTACCCTTATTTAGTTGTAAATATTATTTGATAAAAGCAGAATTTGTTACCTTATCAATCATTCAAAAAGTAAGATGATGGCAAAAGATCAAAACAGTGCTAATCGATGGGAAATATATGGCAGCAAAGCAAAATCATTTTTTGATGGTGGATTAAGCTTCGCCAATAAATTGTTGGCAAGTCAATATATAAAGCGGTTAAAAGCGTTTTTACCTAAGCCTTTTAAGATCATGTTCGCCTTAAGAAATACTTATGAAGAAAAAGGTTCTGATGCCAGTATTGAAGCGATTGCAGAAGATCTTTTTACCAAAACAAAATTGTTAGGCGAATTTATCAAAGCCTATTATAACGGAGATTACAGAGACGTTGATCCGATAAAAATATTCATGATTTTTGCCGTATTGGTGTATATCGTTTCCCCGATTGACCTTATTCCGGATTGGATAGCCTTTATCGGTTTGCTTGATGAGATTATACTGATCATTTGGTTGTTTGAAAATCTCTATGAAGAGTTGGAAAAATTCCAAGCTTGGAAGGAAAGCAGAGTGGAGGTAGTGGTTTAGCAACGAGTTATTTTCTAAAATCGAATTTTAAACACACCTCATCCTCTTCAAAATAAACATTAAACTCATTGATATTTACGTGTTCAATGAAATTCTGATAGTCAACAGGATGAAGCGAATACCCACTGTCATTCTGTTGCTTTGATTCAACTTCTTCTTTTACCTTTTTTTCTATTAAAGAATCCTTGATCGATTCTGCCAACAAATCTTTGGGCACATTGATATTGCCGAAAAATTCCAATCCGTCTAAGTTTTTCAGATTTTCTGCCAATAAAAGCCTTAAAATGTCATCCATGGTTAATCAAATTTAAAGGTCAGATCATAGTATATTTTATCACTTTCCGTTTCCAAATTGGCCGCTACCAGACTCTTGATCAAATGCTGATAGATGTCATTTTCAAACAACTCCTTATGATTGATCACCATATTTCTATTCTCAAAATCAACCGTTTTATTTTTCAATTTGGTATTGAATAGCAATTCAATAATTTCGTTTTCCCATGTATTAATGCCGTCTAAGACTTCAATGTAGAGTAACCATTCGGGCGGGTTTAAGTTCGGATGAATTTTAAGCTTTAGTTCTCTGTCAACAATTTTTTTGGCAATCATAGAGCCTCCTAAAGCAATTTTTAAGGTAATCTCTTCACCATCGATCCGAATCACTTCCAATTGTTTAATCACTCCTTTGTTATCTTCCGCTTTGTTCAGCAATGCATTGATCACCGGAATGGTAAACGGAATTTTACATTTTAAGGAGCCTTTTACATCCTCAAATTCATTATTTCTTACTTTTTGAATTAAAGTGTTTAGCATATTATATTCTTACCAACCGCTTTTAGAATGCACAAGATAAATGGAACAAACATTGGTTCTGAAATAAATATAGCGATTAAATGGATGTTACATCATGTATTGTTCGCGATATTTTTGAGGGCATGTTTTTACTTCTAAATGGGCTATGCCCAAAAAAGATAATCAACACAGATTATAATTTAACTTTTTCAGTGTCCATAAAATCCAACACAGGATCACCCAAAAGAAATAAACAATTTTCAAGATTAAATGACTCACTCACTTTGGATTTGCTGAAATTGGTTTTACCCATAAATCGACTATTTTCGAAAGTCGTCATTTTGTTGAGCGTGCCGGAATAATTCAGGTCTCTGGTAAAATGTGCATTACCGAGATCGGCTCTCTCGTGAAATTGAACATAATTAAAGAAGGCATGTCCTCTGTATTCTACCAATGAGAAATCGGCATAACCATAGAATTTGCAAACACTGAATTGCGCCTCCGAATTGAATACTGCATTTTGAAAGCTTACCGTTTCATTGAATTGGGTATTCATAAAGTTGATCTTTTGCGTAAAAAAGCTGTTTTGAAAACGGACATCCTTATCAAAATAATCATCCGTGAAGTAGGCATTTTGAAGGCAGCTCATTTCTTCAAAACTACTTGTACCAAAAAATTTTGACTTCGACAGATCTAATCGGCCATAAATGTTGGCAGCTCTTAAATTCAAATCAGAATTGAACTTGCAACCAATAAAAGACAAGTTATTGTGGAAGACGGTAATAACGGTTTTGTCATCCGTGGCATGATAGGCGGTTACCGGCTGATTGAAAACACAGTTCTTAAATGTAACAACCGATTCAACATCCACTTGAAAGATGTTTTCTCCGATCAACTTTTTTTCGAGTATAGATGTAAAATCAATGGCGTCATCAAAAATTTTACCTTCAATAACAATAGCCTTTTGCATTTTGATCAACTCTTCAAGGCTTTTTTCGGCAGCACTATTGGACGTGTTACTGGATAAGCAAGAAAGTAAAATAAAGGCCGCCAACAAGATTAGAAAACGATTCATGGTGTTGCTTTTGTAGATGAAAAAAGGGGAGACTAAATGATCTCCCCGTTAATTTGATTACTAAATTTAAAACTTTTCGTAAGGCGATTTACCTTTTGTTTCAATATGTTTTTGAATTTTTTGATCTAATCTTCCTGATTTTTTCTCTGCTTTGATGAAAGCTAAGATCTCTTCTTGTGTGTAAGCATTTTTGTTGTTTTCATTCACAACAGTATTGTGCTTACAGTTTTGTAAATTCTCGGCAGTGGGTGAAAGATCATTTCTGAATTCAAAGTCTGATGCTCCCCTTGCAGAATATCCATTTTGGAAGTATTTCGGCTGATTTGTCGTGTAGAAGATATTGTTCAATTCATCTGCTTCCTGAAATTTATCTTCAGCATCTGCGATCATCGCCAAATAGTACGCTCCGTTCAAAGTAGGCATGTAGTAAGTTCTGGCGACACTTTCATTACCCCACGCTTCGTATCCGAAATCACTGCCGGCAGGAATATCCAAGTTGAAGATACAATTGTAATCTGTTGGACAGTTGAAGGTGTTTTGAGCGATGGAAGTATTGAAATCATCGTAGAAGATAATGTCGTAATCATTCGCATTGTAAGCATTAAAGTATATGTAATAGATCGACCAGTTAGAAGCTGCGGAAGCCTTTTGGTTGCCGATATTGTAAATGTTAAAGTCAATAATTCTTTCATTCACATATCCGCTGTTTTGGTAGTTAGAATAGTCGTTGAACACCCAAGGAGCAACGTCAACACCGTTGGTATTAGGTGGTGTAGGATTGTTATCCGGTGGTGTAACATTGCCTTCTCCGTCGCCGTCAGCCATGATGAATAAAGGTTTTCCTCCGTTGAATGACACACAAAAATCGTTGATCAAATAGTTGTAATCGATCCAGATATAGCCAACATCACCCCATTGTTCTCCCCAAGAGTTGATCACTCTGAAAGCACCATTGGCTCCTTTGCTGTCGTCATATCCAGCGATCACCATAGCATGATAAGCGTGCTGTCCCACTTGATTGGTAGTGGTGCCGGAAGAGATCACCGCGCTGCTGTTCCAGGTCATAAAGTTGTCGGCTAGTTTGGCGCCTAAGATCACCGGAATATTATTGGCTAAATTTTGTTTGATACTCGCTACAGTTGGATCAATTCGTCTCCAATATTTAATTTTATTTCCGTTGGCTTCATTGGTCCAGCTAGATTGAACACCTGATTGAGAACAACCACCTAAACCGGTATAAGGAACGGTTTGCATGGTGGCCACGCCTCTATCCTGCATTAAGGTTAAGGCGTCCGTAAAGTTGGTGCCGTTGCAATTGCTGCCTTTTTTATTATCGGGCAATGCCGTAAACATATCTTTCGGACTGTATTGATTATTGGTGGCGGTTAAATCGTTGGTGGTAAGACCTTTTCTCATACCCGCCATAGCTGTTTTGGTGTTGTAGGCAACCGACCAAGCCACACAGGTGCCATATTGACCTTGATCGCCAATAGGAGGAAATTTATCTACTAAATCTACTTTAGAAGGTAAATTATTGGTGTTTCCAAAACCAAAGTTCGTGGAAGAAGGCACTTCGCTGACATTGTCTTCTCCGTACCAACCGAAGAAAAAATCCGTAAGGTTATCATCGTCGTATCGGATGTCATCTATGGTCATGTCATTACCGCAACCGGAAAACATCAATAAGGCAGATAAGCCGAAAGTGTAAGTAATTGAAGTTATTAGCTTTTTCATTTTTTAATATTTAGAATGTTTATTAAGATGATTTATAGCTTAATACCCTTACCTTTAAAAAGGTCATCACTTTTTTTTAAAAAATATTTTTTGAAATTCATTTTTAAGTGAAATCGACCGAATGGCGCGGAACAATGCCGCATTTATATAATAAAACCAACAGATAGAGATGAGCAATGAAGTATTAAGAACCCCGGACAAACATTTTGAAGATTTACAGGATTGGCCTTACGAACCGAAATATTTGGAAATTGGCGATACAAGAATGCATTATGTGGAAGAAGGCGAAGGTGAACTGATCCTTTGTTTGCATGGCGAACCTTCCTGGGCGTATTTATATCGAAAGATGATCCCTATCTTATCCAAAAAATATCGGGTAATTTGTCCGGACCTGATCGGCTTTGGACGGTCGGATAAGTATGCCGACAAGAAAGCATATACTTTTAAAATGCATTTTGACAAGCTGGTGGCTTTTATGGAAGCCTTGAATCTAAAGGACATTACCGTGGTGGTGCAAGACTGGGGCGGTTTATTAGGTTTGCCCTTATTGGCAGAATATCCCGATAGATTTAAGAGAGTAGTAGTGATGAACACTTATCTGCCCACCGGGGAAAAGCCCATGCCAATGGCGTTTAAAGCGTGGAGGACATTTTCTCAAACATCACCTGTTTTTCCGATTGGAGGAATAATTCAATCCGGTACACACCTAAAAATTTCAAAGGAAGTACGCAATGCCTATGATGCGCCTTTCCCTTCTGCCAAGTATAAAGCAGGGGCACGGGTTTTTCCGGCTATCGTTCCGGCGGATACGAATGATCCGGCAGTTCCTTATATGGTTAAAGCCCGGGAAGTATTGAAACAATGGGAAAAACCGGCCATTGTATTATTTTCGGATAAAGATCCCATTATGAGTGGCGCATGGAAGTGGTTCTATCATAACATTCCCACGGCAAAAGAAAAACCGAAAATCACGATCAGGGATGCAGGTCATTTTTTACAAGAAGACAAAGGCGAAGAGATCGCGCAACATATTGTGGAATTTATGGAGCGTTGAAATTATCAATTATCAATTATCAATTGTCAATGATCAAGCGCAAGCGCAAATTCAAAAGCAAACACAAGTTCAAATTCAAGTATTATTTTGAAAATTAAATTTGATCATTGATTATTGAATTTTTTCTCCTACTTAGATATTTTAACTTAAATTGGGGGTTATAAAATTGATGAAACTTGGAAGTTGGTCAGTATTCTCTAACCTTTTTTTTGTTTTGATATATCCTAACTCGAATTGATCCTGATTCCATTTATAGTGCAGAGCTAGTTTTAAAATAGCCTCATGAATACAATCAAGTATAAGAAAACGTCTTTCATAAGCATTCTTTACTTCTAATACATGCAAAAAATTACCTGCACAAATAACACTACATACAGAGTCATTCTTTGAATATTCACCAATGTGAAACATTTCCATATCTAGTCTATGAGTCAATTGTATGCTAACATTTGTCAAATTCTTCACATTAAGACAAGCATTTTTAGAATATTCCAAACAAACATCCAATGTTAAACTATTTAATTCACCTAAACTGTTTTTGGGAATTTTAAAAAAGAAATCAACAAGAATTAGACTACATTCCATAGATCAAATTAAAAGAGGTTATCAAAATTGAAATTATTATATATTAGCCTTATCTTCTCGCCGAAACCTTTTTTCATACTCAAGATTGCTTTTTGATTTATTGAATTTGACCATTGACCATTGACCATTGACCATTGATCATTGAATCTTTCTCTGAGCTTTCCGTTCTGCTTTTTCTGCCTTTTGTTTATTTTCTTTAATCTTCCATTGTTGCACTTTTACCTCATCTTTGATCACCTCTATAACATCAGCGGTGATTTGAGACACTAATTCATCTAAAGAATGATCATCACCTTCATGCGATTCAATCAACGTTTCCAAAACCAATCTGCTGGCATCGTTAACCATCCCGGCATTGTTTTCCGGATTACTGAATTGATAGATACTTTCTTTGATGCTGTTAAAGGTAATGTCGCTCACCGATTCATTGATGACATTGGTGATCAACGCGCCGGCTCCCGGAATCATTTTTAATCGGGCAATATCTTTGTTGTTCCGGAGTGCTTTCGACAAAGCATCGTCAATGATTTTTCTGAAAACCGCTTCATTCTTTTCGAAAATGGAAATGGTGATCACTCCTATTCGCTTCGCCATCCAGGTGGAAATGATATGTTGCTTAGGCAACAGCACTTCTCTCACTATTTTATCGGCAATCGGAGTGCCTTTTTTTACTTCATCCTGCATGCCGCTCAAAACGTTGACCACTACTCTATCGGAAATTTCTTCGGTTAAAATACCCAAGTATTTATTGCCTTGCTTAAACAAATACGTCGATCTCATATCGATGATGCCCAATCTGTTTAGACGATAAAACATAGAGAATACCCGCAATAACCGCAAGGCACGGAAACTGGACAATGGGATACAGCCCAACACATCATACCAATGAACAAAGGGATAGAAAAACCATTTGGCATAGGTTTTACGAAAAATCGCCAACACCCATCTAACTGTTAACTCTAGCACAAAGATCGCGACGAAAATTAAATCATAGTAAAAGAAATAGGGATGAATTTCTCTGCCATACCATTCACTGAAGGTCGGTGCCGCCCAAGTTAGGAAGCTTTTGAACGAGTCAAAAGTAAAGCTATATTCAAAAATAATCCAACTCAGGTTAAACAAGATCAATAGGATCATGAATAAGTCGAGGAACAGCAAACCGGAAGTGTGGCTCTTACTTAACTTATCGTAGTCGATTTTAAAAAAGAGAAAAAAACGGTTGATTATTTTCATGAAGTTTTCATTTGGATCATTACTTAGTAAAACGCAACGTATTGGTCATAGTTACCGATAATTTACCAAAAATTAAATCTTTTACCCAAAATCATCTAATCTGAGGATATCGCGTAAATTTGCTAATATTATATCTCGAAGGGAATGAAAAACATGGCAAGCAGCAAAAAACCATTGTGGTGGGTGAAGCTAACCAATTACGAATATTGGCCGATGTTCACATTCTATTCTCCAACGTTGTATTATCTCATCTATTTATTTATCAAGTCGAGGTCTTTAACCTTTTTTTCCCTGGCCAATCCGGTGGAGGAGTTCGGTAGTTTTTTTGGCGAATCGAAAGTTAAAGCATTGGCGAAGATTGCAGCAAAGTATAAGCCACAATCCATTGATGTTCCGCTAGACACCGATTTTGAAGGCATTATGGACAAACTGCAAGAAAAGCAGATCGATTATCCTTTTATCATCAAGCCCAATTGGGGAGAAAGAGGAGTTAATGTGTCGAAAGTCCACAATGAAGCAGAGTTAAAGGATTACCTTGCTAAAACAGATAGAGACAGCATCATTCAGGAGTTTGTTGACTATCCTATTGAGATTGGCGTTTTTTATTACCGTCATCCTACCAAAAAGGAATCTGCCATTACCGGCATTGTGGTGAAGCAATTTTTAACGGTGATTGGTGATGGTCATTCTACGATCAGAGCATTAATGGAACAAAGTGATCGGGCGAGATTCCAAATCGAAAGATTGCGAAATAAATTTCCCGATATGGATAGCAAAGTATTGGCCAATGGGGAGCAATTGTTATTAGAACCGATCGGCAACCATAACCGAGGTACTATGTTTTTAGACGGCAGTGATAAGATCAACGGCAGCATGGTAAAAGTGTTTGATGATGTGGCATCCACCATTGATGGGTTTTACTATGGCCGATTTGACGTAAAGATCAAAGACTGGGAAAGTATTTACAACGGTGATCTTAAAATTCTGGAAGTGAATGGCGTTTATTCTGAACCCGCTCACATCTACGATCCAACCAAATGGAAACTGATACCGGCTTACAAAGAGATCATCAAGCATTATAAGTTGATGTATGAGATCAGCGAAGCCAATAAAAAAAGAGGATTTAAACCGGCTTCTGCTAAATTCATCTGGCATATCGCCCGAAAGAACTACTTTAAGAATAAGCAGTTGGTGTAAGATTTGCCTTATATCATTGGTTTGTTTAACCAAATTCCCAATAAAAAAATTTTTTTCAATAGTTAGGGTAACGAATAGTTACATGGTGGAACTATACTGCAAGAAGAAAGAAAAAGGTTTTAAATGGGGGTTTTTATGGAGGCTATTGCGGGTGGGCAATAGTCTCCTTTTTTTAGCATTCCGGTAAGCCTACATTCACAGCCAGGCCTCCAATCGACGTTTCCTTATATTTTTCGTGCATGTCTTTTGCGGTAGACCACATGGTGTTGATCACCTCATCCAAACTTACTTTGGTTTGTGACGGATCAGTTTCGAGGGCTAGATTACTTGCTAAAATGGCCTTTATGGCACCCATGGAGTTTCGCTCAATACAAGGCACTTGCACCAAGCCTTTGATCGGATCACAGGTTAAGCCTAAGTGGTGTTCCATGGCAATTTCTGCGGCCACCAACGATTGTTCTACTGTGCCGCCCATGCTTTCTGTTAGGGCTGCCGCTGCCATGGCGGACGACACTCCGATTTCCGCCTGACATCCTCCCGCGGCGGCAGAAATGGTTGCATGTGTTTTAAAGTAGTTACCGATTTCAGAGGCGACTAATAAAAAATTGATCAGATCTTGTTGGGTGTAATCCGGTTTGGCGAAACACATTAGATAATGCATCACTGCCGGAATTACACCGGCTGACCCATTGGTTGGCGCGGTTACAATTCTGCCGAACGCTGCATTTTCTTCATTAACCGCCATGGCAAAAGCACTGATCCATTTGTTGATGGCCGAAAAATCGCATGTCTTTTTGGAAATGTGTTGCAGCCATTCGCCATAACCGTTATATTCTAATTCACCCAACATTTTTTTGTTGATAGCCGCCGCTCTTCTTTTTACATTTAGCCCGCCGGGTAGCTCACCTTCCTGATGGCAGCCTTTATAAACGCTTTCTTGCATGGCGATTATCAGTTTGGAAAGTTGTCGGTCAATTTCTTCAGGACTTCTCCAGCTTTCTTCATTTTGCATTACCAAAGCGGCAATACTTAGCTGATGTTGTTGACAGGTTTTGATCAGTTCTTTGGAAGTATAACAGTAATGTTTAGGCATCGATTTTACTGTTTCTTCATCTGCCGTTTCGCCTACCGAAATAAAACCACCTCCAATGCTATAATAGGTTTCCTGATGTAGGATATGATTATCGACATCGAATGCTTTAAAGATCATGCCATTGGTGTGAAAGGGTAAGCGTTGGTCTGTATGGAATTGAATATGCTGTGTGACATCAAAATCAATGGAGTGAATATTCCCTAATAAAAGTGCTTTGTCTTCGGCTACCTTTTCTGGCAGACTATACATTAATTGGGTGTCGCAGGTTTCCGGCACCTGATGATTTAATCCCATTAAAATGGCAATATCTGTACCATGCCCTTTTCCTGTCAACGCTAATGAACCATATAATTCTACGATTACTTTGTTCACTTTATTTAAGGATTGTTCCTTTTGAAGCGTTTTGACAAAATGTAACGCGGCTTTCCAAGGCCCTAATGTATGAGAGCTGGATGGACCAACGCAAATTTTTAGCATATCAAAAACGCTGATGTAATTCATATACGTAAAACTACGGGAAAATAAATGATAATTACATTATCTGCATTCCGGGCAAACTACCTCTAAGTAGTCTAATCCGCATTGTAAAAAATGCAGATATTCTTCACTATTAGGAGTATAGGCAACAGGCTCATTTAAAATGTAATTGTTGGGACTCACCAATACATAGTAGGGCTGAGATACTTTTTTGAAATTTACAATTTGGAAGTCATGCCACTTGTTGCCGACGGTTCTGATCTTTTTGTTTTTTCCGGTGGCAGTAGAAAAATAGGTTTCAGATTCCGGCAGTTTCTTAGTGTCGTCTACATATAAGGAAATCAAAACAAACTTTTCAATGGCAGCTTTTACTTTAGGGTCCGTCCAAACGTTTTCTTCCATTTTTCGGCAATTCACGCAACCATATCCGGTGAAATCAATGAGCACCGGCATTTTGTTCTTTTGAGCATATTTCATGCCTTCTTCAAAATCATGAAAGCAGTTGCTTAGTCCGGCAGGACAATCTTTATGATTAAAAAAGCTGTAGTGTGCCGGTGGAGCTAATCCGCTTAACAGTTTTCTTGGATTGGGATTTCCCAAACCTGTTGCCAGATAAATTACGAATGCAAATGACGCCAGCCCGAGCAACTTTCTTGGCCAACTGATATTGTTTACTTTAGAATCATGAGGGAATCGGATCAACCCGAGAAGATAGGCCGCCAGTCCGGCAAAGATCAAAATCCAAATGATTAGGAATGGTTCAATTTTCAAGATGCCCCAATTGCCTGTCATATCCGCAACAGATAAAAATTTAAAAGCTAGGGCTAATTCTATAAAGCCTAAAAATACTTTAACCGTATTGAGCCAACCGCCGGATTGAGGTAATGAGTTCAACCAGCTTGGAAACAAAGCAAATAAGGTAAAAGGCAATGCCAATGCCAATCCGAAACCAAACATGCCAATCAATGGTCTTACAGGAATCCGACCTAAAATAGTGGCTCCTTCACCGGTGGCGGCTTCAACCAATAAAGATCCAATAATCGGTCCGGTACATGAAAAGGAAACCAATGCCAAGGTAAAAGCCATGAATATGATGCCGGTAATGCCTCCTTTGCTGGCGGCTTGATCGGCTTTATTGGTCCATGAACTGGGCAAAGTAATTTCAAAGTAACCGAAAAACGAGATGGCAAAGATCACAAACAGAACAAAAAAGATCGTATTGACGATCGGACTGGTTGCCATTCTGTTCATGGCATCCGCGCCAAAGATGGCCGTAATGATCAAACTAAGCGCCACATACAAGACGATGATGGATATCCCATAGATAAAAGCATTTCGGATACCGATACTTCTTTTTTGGTCCTTTTTAGTAAAAAAGCTTACCGTTAATGGTATCATCGGAAAGACACAAGGTGTTAAAAGGGCAAATAATCCACCACCAAAACCCAATAGGAAAATCAACCAATTGCCTTTGCTTTTTTCTTCTGAAGAGCCCACTTTTCCGTTACAGTCCGACAATTTATCCCAATGAAATAATTTACCGGAATCAGAGAGGGTGTCAGGTGTTTCGGT
Source organism: Bacteroidota bacterium (assembly GCA_020436175.1). Taxonomy (GTDB): domain Bacteria; phylum Bacteroidota; class Bacteroidia; order Chitinophagales; family JADIYW01; genus JAGQYH01. Next base: position 1,329 of record JAGQYH010000013.1, on the reverse strand, counting down.
AGTCATGGCGATCCATTCTCCTCTTTGACTCAAATCCACTTTAAAGTCTATACCGGCAAAAAGGCAGGCTTCAATATCGCAGATCATATATTCAATGGCTCCGGATAAAATAGGATCCCTGTCGTCGATCCATTTCAGTAGTTGAGCAAAGATCACTTCATCTTTATAACTCAACAATTCCATATTATCAAAAAGCGGTTCTTTCTTTTTGATCAACTGCCCTTCTTCAATCACTTTTCCTTCTAATGAGAAATTGCCTCTTTCATCATAAATAAAAACAGTCGGCAGAGGACCGCCTTCAGTAATATGTTGGGAGTATATTTGCCAATCTTTCCCCAAGAGAACTTTCCATTCTACTTTTAAATAATCGTCTTGTTCGGTAACTCTGTAAAACCATCGGGTCGGTTCGTTACTGGTGTCGGCGGTAAGGCTATCTACTTCAATCATTACAAAGCCTTCATCGATCATTTCTGTTTTTTCCGGCTGCTCGGTTTTCCCAATGGTGAAAACAAACGGAATCAGATCGGGAGGAAGACATTTTTCTTCATCACAAACCATAAACTCCAATTCACCTTTAATGACGGCACCATCGAAGCCATTTTTAAGTTTAACTTTTTGAACGAAGGTAACTTCATTGCTGAACCATGAAAGCTCCATGTCGAAAGCCTCATCGTGCATGGTTACTTTCTTACCTTCTTCACTAAGCTTGTCTTTAATTTCTACGGCTTCATTGTCGTCAAAGTAAAAGCTGGTAGGTATGGGACCGCCATCTTCAATAAAATGGGAATATAAATGCCAACCTTCTTCAATGGTGGCTTTAAATCGAAGTTCATAACGATCTCCAACCTTTTTTCCGGATTCAAAAGTCCATTCTACAGGGTTAAGTGACTCTTCCCCAAATTGTGCATGAGCCGGCAATTGCAGCGCCGCCCAAAATATAGATATAAAGAATATCTGTAGAAATTTCATAAAATTTATTAGGATGTTCTAAGCATTCACTAAACCTAAGAGAGATTCAAACAACTGCTTGCCGTCAGTATTGTTTAAAATGTCCTCAGCTGATCTTTCCGGGTGGGGCATCATTCCAAAAACATTTCTATTAACGTTACAAATCCCGGCAATATTTTGCATCGACCCATTTGGATTACTGGCATCGTTAATTTCTCCGGAAGCAGAGCAATATTTGAAAAGTATTTGATCATTGTCATTCAATGATTTTAACACATCTTCCTGCGCCACATATCGACCGTCGGCATGAGCGATTGGAATATTGTATGCTTTTCCAACTTCCAATGCTCTGGTAATTTTTGAATGATTGGTCGCCGGTGT
>JAGQYH010000139.1 GCA_020436175.1 Bacteroidota bacterium | reverse complement strand
TTTTTCAATTTAGTTTTTTGATAATTCCAATTATCTAATAACCTATATGGGTTTTTTTTTTTTTTTTAATAATAAGGAATGGCCTTATCTGACAAGGGTAAATTGCCATAGCTGCTCGGTGTAATTTTAACTTCTGCTCCATTCTTACGATCATTAAAAATGTTTTTGGGGAGATCCAACTTTTGGATCATCACTGCAATTTTCTTCAACAAAAACCTTATGCGACCTTCAGAACAACAATTACAAGAAAATGCCGGGGATTGTATCCAATGATGACGAAATTCGTCCGAAACCGGGATAGCATTCCCTAAGATTAAATGACGTGGAAACAACTGCTCGTTTGGACAACAGATCGCCAAACAATCGTTACACATTTGCCGTAACTCTTCATAAGCCAACAACACATCTGAAAAGAAATCGTAATAATATTGAACAAACAACAATTGCTGTATTGTCAAACTTCCATCATATAAAAATGAAAAATTATTCGCCAACCCGGAAAAAGGGTTGTTGGGGAATTCATCTTCAATATAATATCCTAAGGATTGGTAAGCTGCTTTTAAAGTTTTCTCAATGGTTAAAATAAAATCCCGATCCATTATTTTCAGAAAGTTTTTTAACACCATTTCTGAGTTTAAAATATAGGTGGAAGGAACATTGTATCGCGGCATTTTCAAAGCCGGCCACTCGATGCATCCGGCTTCATGTAAGAATGGATTTTCTTTGTCAGCCCCGTAAATCAAATCCCCTAAATTTTTGAGATCAACCAGTAACGGACGATGGGTTACTTCGATGGTACATCCTTTATCATCGCAAGAATCAGGATCACAATTCTTGTTATCCACTTTCAACAATTCAACAAAAACTACTACCGCCTTATCTTCCAAAAATGATTTCGAAATGGGTTTTTTAATTTCTGCAGCACCATTGTTATGCAGCAAGTACAAAGGAAATTTCTGTTTGCCGTTGGCATCTACAAAAGGAGGATAAACAAGCTCTTGTTCAGCCGAAAATTTATCATTGTAAAACGTATAAGTCGTTTCCGGAAATGGTACCAAATAACCTTTAGAAGTTACTCCAACGCCATGAGTAATGGTCAACGAATTGCCGTCATCGCTTGGCCTTACTTTCATGCCACACATAATTCCTATTCCGATAAGTGTGGTTCGAGTCAGCCGCTGTTGCTCTTCCAAATAGCCAAACATTTGATTAAGGCTTTTTTCTGTCAGCACTTGATCTGCTACAAATTTTGGATACCGATCATTGATTATTGTTTGTGCCATAATGTACTTTTTATATGATTGTGTTATTTAATCGAACCCTGTTTTCGTCATCTCCATCAATACAATCGTGTAAAGTGGCCTGAGGGTAAACACTTTTTAAATCTTTAAAAACTTCTATTAATTCTTTAAGCTTATTGTGTAAGCTAACCTGATCCGGTGAGGGTTTTGCAAGCTCAGCTAGCCAACCGCAATACACCTCTTGAAATTGTTGTAATTGTACAGTTGATACCCAGCAAATCTTAACTCCTAAGTGCGCTGGAGTTTCCATACGAATGGTTTTTTCAGCAAACCTTCTAAAGGCAATACCGTTATTGGCAACGCCTTGCTCTCCATTCAAAACCACAGTGATCCTAAAAGAATAAGGATCTTCTTCTCCGCACAACTGACAATCCTTTTCAATACATATAGATAAAAAAGGATCGCCTTCCGGTATCAATACAGATGGTGTATTTCTTGGTCGAAGCAGCAAATGCTCCACCACATATATTTTCTCACCCATTACAATGTTGTCGACGAATGCTTCTATCAGGTCTTTGTGATTATTGGCATCCGGTTGGTTATTATAGTCTTCCGAAACAGCAATGATTGCTCCATCATTATCTTCCAGTTGAACACTAAACTGACCATCCTCATTGACAATACTCAATTTGGTTTTAAGTTTTAACTGATCAAATGCAATACTGACAGCGTCTTTCAATTGGTTACGCAGATCATATTCTTGAGAGACTTGATCAATTTCGATTCCCGTTAACAAATTTTCTCCTTCAGCATTATTCAAATACCAGGTGCCGCTCCATTTGCCATCTTCCTCTTTTAAGACACTGTAGGTTATGTGTGAATGTAGTCCATTTAATCCCAGCACTGCTTTAATACGTTCGCTGAGACCGGAAACATTTTCTAGGTGACAAACTTTCGATTCATCTTTATAGTTAATCGCTTTAGCCCTATCAGAGGATACTACAGGAAACTTCTCCAAAAAATTGATCTTATCGAAAATGAGTTCTTCTTCCGCTTTGTCTTCGGAACCATAAGCCTGATACAACATGAGGGCATAATCACTGAACGACTCTGCAAACCTTGCCAATAAATGATCCAAAAATCCATTCCTTCGATCCAAGAACTGATTCCTGTCTTCAATCAATTCATGGTATTGCTGCTCATTGATATCAACATAAAATTCAGAAACTCCCTTTATTTCATTTTCACTGAACAAACCCGCAAAGTAACTTTTTGATATGGTTGGATTGATCGATAAAATCTCTTTAAAATGCTCTAATTGTTTAAGATAGGCCGACAACAACTGTTCAAAAACCAACAAATAGGATTTTAATTGTTTGGCTTGTGCTTTCCGTTGCAAGGTAGAAGGCTCTTTCAATCCATGAGGGCCAACACCATAGGTTTCCGGTAAGGAATATTGCATCGGATAATAGCCATTGTGATCAATATACTCTCCCTCCGGCACCTCCAGATCATTCTCGGTTTGTATCACTTTATTCTGTTGACGAATTCCTCTCCACATTTGTAAGGTATCATGCAATTCATCCTGAAACGGCAAGAACGGCAAATCATCCTTAAAGACAAGTACTTTAGAAGCATGAATGTATAAACGGGGTTGATGTCCGGGTTCAATCTTCAACTCCCACGGTTGAGATTCCACTAAATTTCCTGCTTCATCATATCGGGTAATCGTTAGATTTTTGACCGCCAAAATTCCTTCTATATCCATTAAAATATTGATGATATCGGAAGCATAAATAGTTGTTCTTAATTGTGAAGCTTCCAGTTCTTCATCTAAGACAAAACCATGCTGTAATTTTGGTCCGTTAAATATATCCTCCGTGCCATAGCCATCAGAAATGAGTTCACTTAAGGTATAGAATTTAACGACCGGATTCAGATACTCAGTAATCCAATAATAGGCTTCACCCAAAACTGCTTCAATATCCGCCTCTATCGACATTTCTATATCTGCACAAATGCCAACATCAGTAATGGGGACAGTAGATATCTTACAAAAATCTTCAGCCAAATTTCTATGGGCATGCAAAGTTGCTGTTGCGGTCTGAACGGCTTCATCTGCCTTTTTCAATTGAAACAAATACTGACTAAACGGGCCGGTTTCATTAATATCCTCAAATATTTTTCGAATATCATCTTTACCAATTGCGGCTCGTCCATCATCAGATTTGAACCATATTTTTACCGGTAATTCTATTAGACTAATGGTTTCCACGCCATCTGTAGTAGTAACCTTATAGCCTACATCAACTCGCAGCGGATTCCTCAAAGCCTTGTAAAATACTTCATCAGCAACATCAAGATGATAATTGATCAACTCTATAGATTGTATCTTTTCTGCTTTTATGGCTTTGATCAAAGTAGGATGCAATTGAGCTTTATGCCAAGGTTCAAACCTAACTTCTGCAGTAGCTCGATGTTTGTTGCTGTGAAAGGAAAACTGATAAAAAATCTTGCCGGCATTTAAGTCACCATATTGCGAATCTACTTCTAACTCCAACAATGCATCCCAAAACCCATTGATTTTAATGGAATGTTCAGTGACTTTATAAGTCAATGCTCCATCTTTACAATCGGCATAAAATTTAGGGTGACATCTACAGGGCGTGCATTGCATCCAAGCATTGGCAATGCCTTTTTGATCGGCCAGAATTTTTCGCCAATCATTATTGGTAAATGGATTAACGGTTAAGATATTGCGTGCCGTATAGAAACATTGATCGTCCCAATTGGCAGCTTGATTGGTTTCATACGCCAAGAGGTCTTCAATGGAGAAACCCAGTTTATAGCCAACTTCCGTTTGTGCAAAGCAAAGCAATTCCAAAATGGTTATTCCCGGATCGTGAATGTTGTAATCCGTCCAATAAGTACTGCCCAATTTTTCGATAAGGTCAATACCTTTCTTTCGAAGTAGGTTATAAGCCTCGCTTTCCCTAAAATTAGGGTCTTTTAATATGGAAATATGTTCATTCATCCTCACAAACTATTGCATCGTTGGTTTCAATTGCTTTCAATTGTACATTCAAATCGTGTTTGATCGCCGGCACAGATACCAAAATAGATCTGGCGGTTGATGCCACGGCTTCCTGCACCGTAGCACTATCGCCATTGGATTTGATATGTGTTAAAATAAAATCGGTTAGATAATCTACATAAGGCAATTCTTCAATAAAATCAATCAATACCGATTGATGAATTCTTCCTCCAAAATTCAGGTCGGCAGTATCACTAAATGCCCACGGGCTTAAAAAGTTAGTGATGTCCTTTTGGATCACTTCTTTATAATAATTGATATCCGGATATTCCTTTCTCAATACAATAGTGCATTTCACTTTCACTTCCTCAAAATCCGGTTGTGCTGTCCAAAGCTTGACCTGACATGAGGTTCGTTCATTTAAGAAATCTTCTATGTTTTTAAGCGTGCTTTTTTTGGTATAAGGCTTAAGCGGATCGATATCATTTCTGTTTGCCAGATCGGGGATGGTGATGATGGATACATTACCGGGAGCCACCTCATTGTAAACTAAATTCCCTTCACTCAATGAGCCTCCTATTTTGGTATGGTTCAGACATTTTACTTTATATATTTCAGGGAAAGCCTGTAACACCAAACGTTCGTAATCCCAAATTGTAATAGCTCTATCCTTATGTCTTAAACGTTCTGATACCCTTCTATAAAAAGACTCACTTGATTCTTTTGGCTTTCCGTCAAAACCGGTAAAAGGCTGTTCAATTTTCTTCACCTTCGATTCCGGCTTAAATAGTTTTTTGATCCCTCCGGCTTCTGTCAACATGGTGGAATATTCCGTATTCGAAGGAATTATTCTTTTTACTTCAATGGCATTTGGATAGATCCCGATAATCTTACAAACAGCATCTGTTGCTTGCGTTACAGAGCACCTGATCCAGATCAACCCGGAAGCCATAGCCGTATGCTCCAAAGCGGCATCTTTCGGAATAATAAAATTAATAATGCCCGACTCAATCAACCCATTGGTATTGTCGCCTACTTCATCTTCTGTAAATGTTTTCCAACTATTGTTTTTAGATAGATATTGCCATATCAGATGATTTTCGGGCTTATCTAAAAGTGGATCTTCGCTGCCTTCTTGTAACTGAAATAAAACAGATTGAGTATCTCCGGGATTCAGATTCTCCAATCCAATGAAGAGACTGCCCTGATCTTTGTAAACTCCCTCTGTTTTATTCACTAAACCGGTCATTAATGAAATGGCATCTCCACTTAAAACCTTGTGTTGTTCACTGTCTCCAAATGGACCAATATGAAAAAAGGAAAGTTGTCTATTGCTAAAAGCATCACTATCTGTTGTGGTCATCGATAAACTGCATCCCGCTTCATAACTTATAGAAAACGATTGTAAGGTAGGTTGATACGGGTAAGCCGGTGCTGTAGCACTGTCTTGATTCAATTTAAAAAAGCTTTGCAATGCCATATAATAATCCCGATGACCGAAATCATTATTCAACTTGATTCTCAGGAAGCCTTTATTGGGATTGGTGACATAAGCTTTCCAGTTTTGATCTTTCTCCAAAAAGAGTTCTTTGTGGCTCGCTGCAGTAAGGTCTAATTCAACACTTACTTTATCTTTAACAGGAGCGGTGGCATTGTCACGAAAAACTTGTTGGTTATTTTGTAAGGACACCCATTTATTCTTGCTTAATTTTTCAACCTCTACGTGAGGAACATAGCCATCATCTCCGGATTTTGTTCTATTGGTACTATTGAATGAATTGTATTTAACACCTGATCCTGAATCATAATCCAAAACACTGAGATTCACACTGCCATCTGAGGATAGCGGATAATCCTTCCAGTTAAAATTCAATTGAAGTTTGGCTCCTTTCTTATAGAAAATTTCATCACTACCAATCACAAAAGAATTGCCCACTTTGGGCTCAGCACCCCATGGATAAAAAGGTTTGGTTGGATTTAATGGACTTTCATCATTGTGTAGTTCCAGATTCTTGATCCCATTTTCATCATAAGTGCCATTGATATTACCCACATTCACTTTCAAATGAACATTGCTGATATGGGTGGAACTTAGTTTAGGATAAATAAATGCTTCTGCATCCTTATGTTCTAAAATTATCTTAAGAACGGGCTCTGTTGTCGATAGAGATCCCAAATGTACAGCAGGATCATATGCTACGATGGGGTCTTTATCTGCCGGAACCGTCAATGTAAATGTAATTTTGTTAACGTTTCCCCCTCCGGATTTTGATAAAACCAAGGTGGCGTCATCAATCATTAACCAATCTTTTTCAGTGGTAATGAATGCTTTATAACTAAAGTTATTGAATGCCACACTATTGGCTACAGTGAGTTCCAATGTAATTGTCCGCTGCCCTTCTCTCAATCTTAAATAGTGCGAAGTAATCGCAAAACCTATAGTCGCTTTTGGCATATTTACAGAAGTTAATTCAGCATTGA
>JAGQYH010000138.1 GCA_020436175.1 Bacteroidota bacterium | reverse complement strand
AAACTCAATAGTTACTTACTTTCATTTTTTACTGATTTAGCCATATCCTTACATTTATTTTTTACTTTAGTTGAATTCCAATTTCGACTTCATTTAAAGTTTTTAAAGATGAATGCTACTATACAACAATTACAAAAGGAAATCAGAGAAAAACAACAAGAATTGATAGCGGCCAGAAAACAGTTGCCGTTGCAGGAGATAGAGGATTATACGTTAATAGATAAAGAAGGGAAGGAGGTTCAATTGTCTGATTTGTTTGGCACATCTGATGAGTTATTGCTTATCCATAATATGGGGAAAGAATGTCCGTATTGCACGATGTGGGCGGATGGATTTAGAGGATTTACAGAGGTGATTGCCGACAGAATGCCGTGGGTTTTAATATCTCCCAATGAGCCTGCTGTTTTAAAGGCATTTTCTGAAAACAGAAATTGGCAGTTTAAGGTTTTAAGTTTTCACGATAGTGCTATCGGAAGAGATCTAGGCTTTGAAAAATTGCATGAAGGGAAGCGTTCTTTTATGCCGGGCGTGTCTGCTTTGATAAGAAAGAACGGAAATATATATCGTGTGGCTTATGATTATTTTGGTCCGGGTGATTACTACAATGCCGCCTGGCATTTTTTCGACCTTTTCCCTAAAGGCGTGAATGGATGGACACCCAAATATATTTATTGATCTTATCATCGAAAAACTTACAAAACTCAGATATGTCAGAGACTGAAAATAATGCTTACAAATGGATAGTTTTAGCAGTGTTTACTGCTGTTGCCGGTGTCAGTCAAATGCTATGGCTCAATTTTGCCCCATTGATTTCACAGTTGATGGTCAAATACGACCAAAGCGAAAGTATGATCAGCTTACTGATCTTGGTTTTTCCTTTACTCTATGTTCTGTTTTCAATCCCTTCAGGAAGTATGATCGACAAAAGAGGCTACAAATATGCCGTTGGTTTTGGAAGTGTTTTGATGGCTATTGGGGCAGTATTACGGATTTATAATGCACATTTCTATGTGTTATTAATCGCACAGATCATTGTGGCGATCGGGCAGCCTTATGTGGTGAATGGCATCTCCAAATTGGTGGCGGATTGGTTTCCTAAGGAAGAGCATGCTTTGGCCACCGGATTGGGCACTGTGGGAATGTTCGTAGGTATGGCATTGGGATTAGGTGTAACCCCGGCTTTGGTACACGGGAACAACATAACCCCAGCCATGATATTTTTTGCCGTAATTTCTGTTGTTTCTGCTTTGGTATTTATCCTTTTTACCAAAGAGCAACACAAGGATATTCATTTACCCGGTGAAATGTCCGGCTTAAAAGAATTTCGATTGTTATTGAAGGAAAAGGATCTGGTGTTGCTATTGATCCTGTCTTTTCTCGCGCTGGGCTATTTTAATGGATTAACTACCTGGATGGAGCCTATATTGGCATTAAACAGTTTCAATGCTGAATCTGCTGGATTAGCCGGTGCCATGCTGATTTTAGGCGGTATTGTCGGTTCTATTCTGATCCCGGCATGGTCGGATAAGGTAAAGAAAAGAAAACCATTTTTAATCGGTTGTTGTGTCATAGGTTTGTTAATCACTTATCCGTTTTTAAATGTTACAGGGTATTCAACCTTGTTGATCATTGGAGGCGTTTTGGGATTTTTCTTTTTACCCGGTTATGCCTTGCTACTGACCATGTCTGAAGAAATTGCCGGTGCAGAAAAAGCCGGTGCGGCAACCAGTTTGTTGATGCTTTCAGGCAATGCCGGCGGTACTATAGTCATTATTGCTATGCAAATGGTCAAAGGAAATCAGGAATCGTGGTGGAATGCCATTCTTCTCATGCTGATTTTACTGGTCTTAGCGCTATTTATCGGCAGTATTGTGGGCGAATCGTATGATCGCCAACCACATTAATTTAATCTCTTTTATAAAATGTGAGAAACATCAGGATCTGATCTAGTTCTTCGGAAGTAATATTCGTGGCCACCGAATGGTTCTTTTCATCTTTCATTACAAAACTGGTTTTATAATCATCCATAGCTTCCTTACTGAAATTGGGAATATGGTCTTTTCCTTTGGAGAAGATGCCATGACATTGGGAGCAATATTCCTTATATAATCCTTGTCCGCTTTCCACCATAGTAAGTATATAAGCTTTGTCTTCCGGTCGTAATCCTTCATATATATTATATTCTATGTTTTTCCCCGGAGAACATTGATATAATACAACGGCTAATAAGAGTAGGCTTACAATTGAATTTATTTTTCTCATCTTTTCAAAATTAGTATAATCCACCGATAACCCTGTCATTGAGTTCCTTTTTTGAAGAAACAGGTAGGGCAGTAGGTGAAGAGATGGTATCTATATTTTCTGTTAATGATGCTAAAAATGCTTTTAACACTTGTTTTTCATGATCTGAAAGGTTCAAAGAATCGGAAGGTAATGTTTGATTCGGGACATCTAAACCATTTCCAATACCGCCGCCGTTATTGTAAAAATCAATTACCTCGTCTATGGTGGTGAAAACGCCATTATGCATGTAAGGTTGAGTATGCATAACATTTCTCACCGTGCTTGTTCTAAAAGCATGGTGCATTTCTTCCACGGGATGTACTTTATATCGACCAATATCCTCGCTAAGTGCTGAAAATGACTTATCAGAAGGAACGCCAAGGACTTCAAATTCGGAACCAATATAGGGCGGCTTTACACCATTGAATTGCGGCACGAAATGACAAGTAGCGCATTGTGCCTTTTGCATGAATAAATTGAAGCCTTCAATAGCCTGATCAGATAATAATTGTTCACCATTCATGGCTAGATCGAAGGGGGCGTTATACTGACTTAGGTCACTCAAAAAAAGACTGAGCGCACTGGCGATATGCACAATAGATATTTCCTGGTTGGTATAAGTATGATCGTTAAATTTTTGAAATGCTTTCTTGTAGGTTTTACAACTCATCACTTTATTGATGAGCTCTTCATTTTTACTGCCCATTTCCGTACTGTCCAGCATTACACCTTTCGCCTGACTTTGAAGATTGAAATGTTTCCCATCAGCCATCAACAGGTGATTATAGATGCTATTGATCAAAGTGGGCGTATTTCTTGGAAGATTATCAATTTCATTGAAGTTCAAATGGGTCGTCATTATGGTATCGGTGAAAAATTGATCGGGCGCGTGGCAAGAAGCACAACTTCTCTTATTGTTGCCCGACAAGATTGGATCAAAGAATAAGGTCTTCCCGATCTGTTTGATTTCTTCCAATACTGCTTTGTCTTTTACGGATGCAAAAACGCCTTTGGTAGATTGACCTTGATACAATTGCTTGTCGAAAATGGAATTGACATTGTCATTTAAGGCATAATCATTAAAATTATTACTCTTGATCTTGTATAACTTGATCATTTGCTGGTTTAGGCCAAATAATGGATTGATGTAATTTTTGATAAAGTTAAAATGATCAAAATGCTCAATGTCTTGAGGTTGGTCATCCACAAATTTTATAGCTTGTTGATACAGTTCAAGATAGGCAGGAATGATTGAATAAGTAGGATAGGAGGCGTTGTAAGCTTCATAAATATTGTTGGTGGCATGCAGCATAACCTTCAATTCCGGTAGAATATTTTCAGGATTCGGACATTCGAAGCCGGTGGTATAAATGGCAGCAAGATTTAACAGATAAAGCCTGTTTGCTAAAAAGAAATGGTGGTAATCCAAAACACTAGGGTAAACGGAATCTGCAAAATAAGGAGCAATATTCTCAATTGATTCTTCAATCAACTTGGATAATTCAGGAATGCTGATATTGCCGTCTTGTTCTTGCAAATAGGTTTCTGCTAGCGTCAATCCGGCACCTTCTCTCTTGTAAGGCACTTCATATTTTTCAAATACTTCAACTTCCCATTCCACCGGTAAAGGTGCGTTGATCTTTTTATAAGCTAACGGAGAAAGATATCTCAACCAAAAGTCAGTAGCTTTTAAAAGTTTTCTGGTGCTATAAATATTCGCTAAGACTTGATCATTATAGTCAACCTCATCAGTTGTTTCAATAGTTGTTTTTAAGGATTGCAGTTGATCTTTTAATTGGACGATCTCTTTCGAATACAATTTAACGTAGGCGTTATCTTCGGAAGAATGCTCAAAAGAACTACTTAAAAAAAAGACAACGATACAAAGAAGAACAAGTGTAATAAGGGTTTTCATCTGTAATTTTTTGTTTATTAATGGCCAGATGGTATTCGCCAACGAAAAATATTCATGTTCGGTTGGTATGAATATTTATTCTTATGGCTCATTTCATAATTTTACTTTGCCTTCTCGAAATTAATACATTCTATAGAATAACGTATTTTTTAATAGTTAAAATAGATGATTCGTTCAATATTTGCTCCGGTGTATAGGTAATTTGCCTAGTGGTCAATAGGTATCTATCAATTCAAATTTAGGGATTATCACTATTTCTATTCTTTTATAATGAGACTACATTTAGAATAATAAAAGTTCTTTTACAAGAAAAATCAATAAGTGTAAAAACCCTAACCATTAACCCCCTCTTTTCACACTTAGCGACGGATTGGTTAATTATCATAAAATCTAGAAACATATACCCTAATAGCGATAGATTTTTACAAAAACCCTGAAAAACAATAATTAAACCAATCCTGAGTTAAGTAAAGCCCGATGATTTCATTTGATTCATTGGGCTTTTTTTATGCCTTATACCAAAAATGATCAGTTTAATGGCTTTATCGCTATAAACATTATAGCTTAAAGGTCACAGAGATGTGCTAATGATTAGATAGGTCGATTGTTGAGAAGAATATGGATACAAGTGCCAAATCTCGGACTGCTATCCACCAATAAGTCAGCATTGAGGTCTTTTGTTCTGCTTAACACGTTTTTTAATCCTCGTGATGATGCCTTTTTCAATTTTTTAGAATAATCGAATCCTACGCCATTATCTTCAACAGTGATTAATAAAGAATTGTGATTGCTGGTAATTTGAATGCCGGCTTCAGAAGCGTGTGAATGCTTGATGATATTGTTGATGCATTCTTGAATAATTCTGTAAATGGACAGTTGATCGTTGATAGAAGGAAGCTCATCGGTAAAATTCGTATAAAAGGTAAATTTTGTAGAAGAGAAATGGTGATTCAAATCTTCCACCATGCTCTGCAAACTATGAATGAATCCAAACTTTGTAATATCTGCCGGAATGATTTTATAAGTTACATTTTTAACCTCAACAATGGTTTTGGCCATCATGGCATGTATTTCAGGTAAGTTATAGGTTGAAATGTTCTTGGCTGCCAATTGTTCAATGGTATCTTTTAACATATACCGCAATGATGCCAGATCTTGTCCAATGCCTTCATGTAAGCAATAGGCCAATTTTTCTCTTTCAAGGTTTTCTATGGCATATATATTCTCAAATAGATTTTGCTTGGTTTGATCGATGTCTTTGATGATATTGTTAGCAGCTTTGAGTTGTGATTTTAACTGCTCAATTTCTTGTTGCTTTCTTTCCAGTTCATTTTTCAATGTTCTGATGGTATGTTTAGCATTATCTTTTTTATGATCAATGGTTTGAACATCATTATCTATGGCTATGATATGCAAGGGATTGCCTCCGTTACTTTCCCATACAGATTCTTTGAGTTTCATTATAATTTCGGTTTAGTGGTCTTTATAGGTTATAAAATAAAACCAAATTGAAATAACTCGCCATTTAAACAGCTTGAAAAATAATGCATTAAAAAGGTGTATATGTTTTTTACCTATCTCACATAAGTGTTATAAGTGGTTGTAAATCAATTTAATAAAAATATTATTTTTTGTTGGGATGGTTAATGTCAGTGTTACAAAATCATGGTTTTTCAAGCATTTTTAAGAGATTTGCCTACACGCATTTGAGTAGGTTACTTAGTGGATTTATAGTGGTTGTTACATACAAATTAGGCATTGTTTCTATTTCATTAGCCTAAGCATTAAACTACATTTGTAATAACATTATTGATCAAGAAACTTAATCCCCTTTAATCATTTTTTAAGTCCCTGAAAAATCCTTTAAAACGAATATAAAAACCTCTAACAATACTTTTATTCGTATATGGATATCATAGATAAACTATGACCTGCAGTATTTAGCTTGCATAAGAGAGCATCAAAATGTTTTTGATACCTGCTGTCTAATAAGAGTTGAAAATGTATAACATCTTTACTCTTCACTAATAACATGAAACGTGGAGATGAATTGAATAGAAGTTTAATTATCTCAATTCAATAGATCATCCCGGAATTTTACAAAACCAAGATGTGTTATTGACTAATAAATTTTATGATTTAGTGCGTACTTCTGTAAGCTTACTGCACTATTCGATTTCGTTTTTTTTGAGATCAGATCAATTGTTTTATTGACCTCGTTGGTTTGTAACTCCAATTCAGACGAGATTTCTTTGACGGAGAATTGATTGACGATCATTTTAAGCACTTCTCTTTCAATAGAATTTAATATTTCATCCTCAGTCAGATCTTCTATTTTTTGTTTGGATTCGTTTTTACCTCTTGGGTTAATAATAGAATCTGCATAAAACTTTTTGCCTAATCTTACAGTATCAATGGCTTTCGAAATGGTTTTGATATCTGATTCTTTCAATATAAAGCCTTGTATACCTGCTTCAATCATTTTTCTTAGATAAAGTGTATCCATTGCATCAATGGTCGCAATTATCTTGATTGTCGGAAATTTAGTAGAAATATGTTGTGTAATAGTAAAGTTCTCTTCAACATCAAGCGATGCATCCAAAAGCAATATGTCCGGTAAAGGATCACAATTGTTTAATAAATGTAGTAGAGAAAG
>JAGQYH010000137.1 GCA_020436175.1 Bacteroidota bacterium | reverse complement strand
GGCCGACATAAGATTTAAATGCACCGATGCCTAATACAATTTTGGATTCATACAAATAGGCAGGCGCACCCCATTTTATCGCTTCTGTCAATCCTGTGGATAGGGCAATGGTACGTAATTTCTTGATCACAGGCGCCCATTCCGGAAATCCGGTAATAAATTCATCTACGGTTGAAAATCTTTTCACGAAAGCCTTTTTGATGTAGTGTAAATATAAAAGGCAATAATTTAATGGGAGAAAATGTCAGTATAACAATTTCTCAATGAAGTAATTGAGCATATTCTCCACTTCTTCTTCGGCCTCATGATCTATCGAAATTTCCGTAAGGCTGGGTAAGTGTTTGGCAAAATAGATACTGTTATTCGACATTTTAAACAAGTTAGTGGCCAACGCGTAGGGATATTTAAAATCGGGATTAACTTCGGAAATCACTTTGGAAATGGCATTGATCATGTTTTTGTAGCTGGAGAAAAAGCCTTTGGAGTTTTCCTGATCAACATTTTTAGTATGATAGGCTTTAATGCCTTCTGATTGAGCGATACTGTGCAACTTGCTTTCGTTGACATAGTCAACATTCGGATTTTCCTTGGCTGCGAACACAAAACAGTGAATAATTATCTTCAGGTTTTTATGCGGATCATCAATGTTCAAGGTATTAATGTTGATTAAATAGGTTACCCATTCCCAATACCAATTCACTAAGTAGAGCAATAACAAGTGTTTGTTCTCAAAGTATCGATAGATAGAAGCTTCCGTAGAATTGATCTCCTGTGCCAACTTCTTAAAAGTAAATGCTTCAAAACCAAATTCATCGATCAGATTGATGCTATACTGAATGATGCTTCTACCCAGTTTAGAATCCTGTGGTTCCTTTAGATACAATCCTTCATTTAAATTAAATTTTATAGCAACACTCATATCCCGGCTCAAGTTAAGTATTCGTTCGAGCAATTTAAGAATAAAAATTTTTCCTGTAGGGATGCAAAGATAAGAAAAGTTTAACTTTTGTAAATGATAGTAAAGCTATTATTTACAAAAGTAGTATTATATTTACGTGCAAAATGAGTTTGTTAAAATAGAAATACTTAAAGGAATGAAAGCACATACGAGAGAAACACAGGCATCCATGACACCTGAAAAGGCATTATTGTTTTTAAAGGAAGGCAATGAAAGATTTCAAAAAAATTTGAAAGCCAATAGAAACTTATTGGAACAAGTAAATGATACCAGTGAGGGACAGTTTCCTTTTGCTACCATTCTAAGTTGTATTGATTCCAGAGTATCGGCAGAATTGGTGTTCGATCAAGGTTTAGGCGACATTTTCAGCATAAGAATTGCCGGTAATTTTGTCAATCAAGATATTTTAGGCAGTATGGAGTTTGCCTGTAAACTGGCAGGAAGCAAAATTATTGTGGTTTTAGGTCACACTTCATGTGGAGCCGTAAAAGGTGCATGCGACCATGCGGAGATGGGCAATTTGACCGCCATGTTAGCCAAGATAACACCGGCCGTGGATGCTGTAACGGAACCCAAAGCAGAGGAACTAAGAAATTCGACCAATACCGAATTTGTTGACAATGTTGCCAGAAAGAACGTTCAGCTAACTATTCAGAGAATATTAAAGGAAAGCCCGATTTTATTTGAAATGCAGCAAAACAAAGAGATCAGAATAATCGGTGCCATGTACGATGTGCAAAATGGTGAAGTAAGCTTTTTTGATCAAGATTAACTCAACACATCCCATAAACAATATTGCAAAAACTCATATCTATGAAAAATTTTGGTTTTGATTTTTCTCATTTTAGGAACGACCTGTTAGGTGGTGTTACTGCCGGAATAGTGGCATTGCCTTTGGCATTAGCCTTCGGTGTAAGCTCAGGATTAGGTCCAAGTGCCGGATTGTACGGAGCTATTTTCGTTAGTTTTTTTGCTGCTCTTTTTGGAGGCACCAATACCCAAATATCCGGACCAACTGCACCTATGACAGCAGTGAGTATGGTGATCATAGCCGGATTAGTCGCCAGCTTTGACGGTGATGTCAATAAAGCATTGCCGGCGATCCTTACCGTTTTTTTGTTGGCCGGATTCATGCAAATCGGATTGGGATTTATTGGCTTAGGTAAATATATCAGATATATTCCTTATCCCGTGGTTTCCGGATTTATGACGGCCATAGGTGTCATTATTTTGGTAACACAGTTATTACCGACTTTGGGTTATTATCCAAAAGAGGATATGGCTTTTGTGGAGCAGTTTAAACCTCATGCTGAGGAGATCATCTTGAATAATATCTTACATGAAGAAATGGAAGAGGGAATCTTGGTGTTGGAAGATTTCAAAGAGACAATTGTAAGGGCGGAGTCGATCACCGCAGATCAAATCATGCAAGAATCCAAAACCTTAGCGGGTAAAGAGGCTTCCGGTGTTATTGGTGCTATCAAGGTTTTGCCTAGAGCCATCATCAATGTAAATTGGATAGAGTTGCTCTTGGCATTAGGCACCATATTTATTATTTATGGCTTTAAACGAATTACCAAAGTTATTCCGAGTGCTTTAGTGGCTTTATTGGTCATGTCCGGCATAGCCATTGGATTTGGGTTTAACTATCGTCCGATTGAAGCCATTCCAAGCGGTTTACCTATACCTAATTGGGAAATATTCAGTGGTTTTAAGTTCGGAAACTTAACACCCTATTTTTTTACCGCATTAACCTTGGCCTTACTAGGAGCCATCGATTCTTTATTAACTTCAGTAGTGGCGGATAACATGACGAAAACGAAGCACAATCCTAACAAAGAATTAGTAGGACAGGGCATTGGCAATAGCATTGGCGCTATTTTCGGTGGTATTCCGGGAGCAGGTGCTACCATTAGAACGGTGGTAAACATTAATGCCGGTGGTAAAACTCGTTTGTCGGGCATGATATCCGGTGTTTTACTTTTGATCATATTGCTGGCATTAGGACCTATTGCCTCTCAAATTCCGGCGGCGGTTTTAGCCGGTATTTTAATTACGGTGGGTATTGGTGTAATGGACTATAAAGGATTGAAAGCTATGCCGTATATGCCTAAGCCGGAAGTGGCAATAATGATTGTTGTTTTGGTGCTTTCTTCTATATGGAATTTGGTATATGCTGTGGGTGTTGGTTTGGTGATCGCTTCATTAATGTTCATGAAGAAAATTGGGGATCTTACAGGAGAACAGTCTGATATCAATACTTTGGCCGAAGAGGAAACTTGGGATGATGAATATGATTTTCCACAAAATTTAAAGGAAGAGGTCTTTATCAAGCATATCAACGGACCATTGTTTTTTGGTTCTACCAGTGATTTTCAAGCCCTCGCTCAACAAATTCCGGATACAGCTTCCATTGTGGTCATTCGAGCCGAAAAGATTACTTATATAGATCAATCAGGGTTGTATGCGATGGAAGACATTTTAGTGGACCTGATCAATCGAAATATTAAAGTGGTTTTTGTGGGTTTAGTTGAACAACCTAAATACATGTTGGAGCGAATTGATATCATTCCGGATTTAGTGCCTGAAGATCAATTGTTTGAGAACTTTGATGATTGTTTACAATGGGTAAATGCTAATGCTGTAGATATGTATTAGAACCACAAGGTATATATCCCTTTTTTTGGTTGATAATTACTTTCAAAACAATTTACTTTTATCTTCTTTGAGTTACATTTTTGTTTATATTTAACGCACATTAAATTAAAACCTAAGTAACATTAATTACTTGTTAGATTAACGAATAAGAAGAGATTTGAAACCGACCGATATTAATGATCCGGAGTATTTTCACAAAGTAGTAGATTGCCAATATGCTTGTCCGGCACACACACCGGTTCCCGAATACATTAGATTAATAGCTGAAGAAAAGTATACAGAGGCTTACATGATCAATTGGGAATCCAATGTTTTTCCGGGTATATTGGGAAGAACTTGCGACCGACCTTGTGAACCTGCCTGCAGAAGAGGGAGAGTAGATGAAAAACCGGTAGCCATTTGTCGTTTAAAACGTGTGGCAGCAGATAATAAGAGTGATGTGAATCACCTTTTGACAAAAATTCCGAAAACTAAAAATGGAAAGAAAATAGCTTTGATAGGTGGCGGCCCGGCGTCTTTAACGGTGGCTCGCGACTTGGCTCCTTTAGGCTATGAAATCCATTTGTTTGATGAATGGCATAAAGGTGGAGGGATGATGCGCACTCAAATTCCTTCTTTCCGCTTACCCGAAGAAGTATTGGATGAAGAAGTAAATTACATCACGAATATGGGCATCCATACGCATTATAATCATTATGTAAAAAGCATGAAAGCCGTACTCGACAATGGCTATGATGCCGTGTTTGTTGGCACCGGTGCACCCAATGGAAGAGATTTGGATCTGCCCGGTAGAAAGGAAGCTGATGCCAACGTCCATATCGGAATTGAGTTTTTAGCTAACGTGGCTTTTGAGCATAGAGACAAAATAGGGAAGAAGGTCATTATTCTAGGCGGTGGAAATACAGCAATGGATTGTTGTCGTACTTCGCGCAGATTGGGCGGAGAAGAGGTAAAAGTAATTGTAAGAAGTCCGTTTACTGATATGAAGGCCTCTCCTTGGGAGATTGAGGATGCTCAAATGGAAGACATTCCTATTATGAATAACATGCCTCCGAAATCATTCGTGATTGAAAACGGAAAATTGAAAGGAATGATGTTCGGTCATGTAAAGGCCGAATATGATGAGAACGGCAAACGAAAATTGATCCCAACGGGCGAAGAAGATACTTTTATTGAAGCAGATGATGTAATCATTGCCATTGGTCAAGACAATGCATTTCCATGGATCGAAAGAGATCTAGGCATTGAATTCGGCAAATGGGATTTGCCCGTGTTGGATAAAGTCACATTTCAATCTACCTTACCCAAGGTGTTCTTTGGGGGCGATGCGGCATTTGGACCGGAAAACATTATTACGGCAGCAGCGCATGGTCATCAGGCGGCTATTTCTATTGATAATTACTGCAATGGTAAGGCTGTAACCGATCGGCCACCACCAATGACCAATTTGTTTCAGCAGAAAATGGGCATTCACGAATGGATGTATGACAGTGCCGTAGCAGATGATGATCGCTATAATGTGCCTCACGAGCAAAAGGAAAAAACGCTCAACGACAGAAAGGTAGAAGTGGAATTGGGTTTTGATAAAATGGTGGGATTCAAGGAAGCACAACGGTGCTTGAATTGTGATGTGCAAACGGTTTTTGAGGAAAACAAATGTATTGAATGCGATGCCTGTACCGATATTTGTCCTACTTCTTGTATCACCTTTACAACCAATGGGGATGAAGAAGAGTTGAGAACCAGATTGAATGCTCCGGCAGAAAATAAAACTCAAGATCTTTATGTTTCTTCCATACTGCCAACCAAAAGAGTGATGGTGAAAGACGAAGATGTATGTCTGCACTGCGGATTATGTGCAGAAAGGTGCCCGACGGCCGCTTGGGACATGCAGAAGTTTTTATATAATGTTACAAAGGCCAGTAAAATTTTATAATCGAATATGAGTGGTTTAAATGATATGGTTGTTCGCTTTGCGAATGTAAATGGAACCGGCTCGGCAAGTGCAAATGATATTTTCGCAAAGGCTATTTTCAGAATGGGTATTCCCGTTGCCCCTAAAAATATTTTTCCTTCCAATATTCAAGGATTACCTACCTGGTATGAAGTGAGAGTTAGCGAAAAAGGTTATCTGGGTAGAAGAGCAGGAATAGACTTGCTCGTAGGGGTAAACCCTCAAAGTTTTAAGGAGGATATCAGTTCCGTCAGAAAGGGCGGCTACTTTGTGTATGACAATACAAAGGCTCTGCACAAGGAATTTATAAGAGACGATATCAATTATATCGGTATTCCGATGATGCAATTGAGCATGGAGAATTACGAGGTGCCACGACATCAACAACTCTTTAAAAATATTATATATATTGGTGCTTTATCGGCCTTGTTAGATATTGAGATCGAGGTGATCAAGGACATCATTAGTGAACAATTCAAGAAGAAACCAAAATTGGTTCCGCCTAATTTCAAGGCATTGGACTTGGGAAGAAATTATGCCTTACAGCATTTTAGTTGTCCATTGGATATTCGTGTAGAAAGAAGGGATAATGTCAAGGATGCCATTTTAATCGATGGCAATGCGGCAACCGGTTTAGGAGCGATTTATGCCGGTGCAACCGTAATGGCATGGTATCCTATCACACCTTCTACTTCTGTAGCCAGTGCATTTGAAAAATATGCCAAGCGATTACGAATTGATCCAACAACAGGAAAAAAGAATTATGCCTTTATTCAGGCCGAAGATGAATTAGCCGCGATAGGAATGGTTATTGGCGCCAGTTGGAATGGGGCTCGTGCCTTTACATCCACCAGTGGTGCCGGCATATCTTTGATGACAGAATTTATTGGTTTGGCTTATTTCGCAGAAATACCGGTGGTCATCATCAATGTTCAGCGAGGTGGACCTTCAACCGGTATGCCAACAAGAACGCAGCAAAGCGATATTTTATCGTCCGCATATGCTTCGCATGGAGATACCAAACATATTCTGTTGTTTCCATCTACTCCTGCAGAATGCTTTGAGATGACGGCACAGGCTTTTGATCTGGCTGATCGATTGCAAACCGTTGTCTTTGTCATGTCTGATCTTGATTTGGGGATGAATAACCATATGTCGCCACCATTACAATGGGAAGATAAAAACCTTTATGATAAAGGTAAAGTGTTGGATGCCGAAGCACTGGAAGAAATAGAAGAATATGGTCGCTATTTAGATGTTGATGAAGATGGGATTTGTTATCGA
>JAGQYH010000136.1 GCA_020436175.1 Bacteroidota bacterium | reverse complement strand
ATCTTCAAAATAGGTGAATCCATCTCCAAAAAAGGGATAAATCATGTGCATGGTCGGGTGCATTTGAAGATCTATGTATTCTCGTACTTCTTGTGCCGGTAATGGGCTCAGATATGTCGTTAAAATGAATAAGAGTATGATCGGTCGGCTCATGTAGATTGAAACAAAATTGATAGATAATGATGAAATTACGAAACAAGAGTTTAGCCCTAAAATTATTCTACCTGTATTGCCTCTGTTAACTCCTTTAAAACCACTCTGGCGATGGTAATGGTCGGCACATTTTCATACGTTAAGATCAAAAACTTATTGGATTGTTTGATGCTGCACTTGCCTGCCTGTTTTTGTACATAAGCCATGATCAAACCAAAAATCGGAGAATCGTAAAAGGCAGATTCTGGATTTTGGATGAAGTAACATCTTAACTTTTTCTTTTTCAAACTGATGCGCTCAAAACCCAGCTGAATGGCCAGCCATCTTAGTCGCAATGCATTAAAAAGTTCTTCTACCGTTCTTGGCAACGGACCGAATCGGTCGATCAGTTTTACTTTGAATGCTTCCAGTTCCTCTTCGTTATTGATGTCGTCCAATTCAGTATATAATCGCAATCTTTCTTCAGAACTTTTTACATATGGCTCCGGGATCATTAGCTCCACATCGGTATCAATTTGGCAGTCGCTGACGTATTGTTTTTTATTCGCAATTTCTTCTTTAAAGAGGTCTTTAAACTCAGTGTGTTTTAATTCTTGGATGGTTTCGTCCAAAATTTTATGATACATATCAAAACCAATATCGGCAATAAAACCACTTTGCTCACCACCCAATAAATTACCGGCTCCTCTGATGTCCAGATCGCGCATGGCAATGTTAAAACCGCTGCCCAATTCAGAAAATTCTTCCAAAGTTTTTAACCTTCTTCGGGCGTCTTTGGTTAATGTGCTCAACGGAGGACTCAATAAATAGCAAAAGGCCTTCTTATTTGATCGGCCAACTCTTCCCCTTAATTGGTGCAGATCGCTTAATCCGAAATGATGGGCATTATTGATGATGATGGTGTTGGCATTCGGGATGTCCAATCCTGATTCAACAATATTGGTGCTCAGTAAAACATCCGATTTTCCATCCATGAAATCCATCATTTTTTGCTCCAAAACTTTGCCTTCCATTTGACCGTGCGCTACGGTAATTTCAATATTTGGGATGTGTTGATGCAGTAACGTTTTAATATTGGCAATGTCTTTTACTCTATTGTGTACAAAGAAAACCTGTCCGCCTCGATACACTTCATATTCGATGGCTTCTTTGATCAATTCGGGGTCAAACGGATGAACTTCGGTGGTAACCGGCTGCCGATTGGGTGGAGGCGTTTGCATGATAGAGAGATCTCTTGCGCCCATCAAGGAGAATTTTAAAGTTCTTGGAATGGGGGTGGCCGTAAGTGTCAAAGTGTCAACATCAGTAGCCATTTTTCTGAGCTTTTCTTTGGCGGCTACACCAAATTTTTGCTCTTCATCAATGATCAATAAACCAAGATCTTTAAAGATTACTTTTTTGCCCAAAATGGCATGAGTGCCCACAATGATGTCAACCTTACCTTCTTTTAACTGTTGCAGTGTTTCCTTCTTTTCCTTGGCCGTTTTAAATCGGTTGACGTAATCCACTTTGCACGGAAAATCTGATAAACGTTCCGCAAAGGTTTTATGGTGCTGCATGGCTAAAATGGTAGTCGGCACCAAAATTCCCACTTGCTTACTGTCGGCAACCGCTTTAAAGGCGGCGCGAATGGCAATTTCAGTTTTACCGAAACCAACATCTCCGCATACCAGTCGATCCATGGGAACCGGCTTTTCCATGTCTGATTTTACATCGATGGTGGCCTTTTCCTGATCGGGAGTATCTTCATAAATAAAAGAAGCTTCCAATTCGTGTTGCAGGTAGGTATCTTCCGAAAATTGAAATCCCTTTTGTGCTTTTCTTTTGGCATATAAAGCGATCAATTCCTTGGCGATGTCTTTAATCTTTCTCTTGGTTTTTCGCTTTAGATTTTGCCATGCGTCAGAACCTAGTTTGCTGACTTTCGGTTTGGTTCCTTCTTTACCGGAATACCTCGAGATCTTGTGCAGTGAGTTGATGTTGACATACAGCAGATCGTTGTCTTTGTACTTGATCCGCACCATTTCCTGTAATTGGCCATTGATATCTACTCTTTCCAATCCGGAGAAAACGCCTACACCATGGTCCATGTGCGTAACAAAATCACCCGGTTGTAATTCACGTAAGGCTTTGATGGTAATGGCCTTTGATCTTGAAAAGCCGTGGCGAGCTTTGTATTTGTGAAAGCGTTTAAAAATCTGATGATCGGTATAGCAAGCCATTTTACTGACGGGATCGATATAGCCTTTTGAGATAGCTTTAATGATGGGCGTAAATTGTACTTCTGCTTTCAGGTCTTGGAAAATATGATGAAACCTATCGATCTGTCTCGGGTTCTCAGAGAAGATAAAATTCTCCATCCCGTCTTTGGTGTTTTGTTGCAAGTTTTGGATCAACAGCTCAAAGTTCCTATTAAAATCGGGCTGCGGCGTACTGTTAAACTCCACTGAATCCATGGCAATAGATTGTTGCTTGCTGCTGATAACCACTAAATTGTATTTGGCGAATTGCTCTATCAGAGCTTCAATGGAGGTGAAGAACTGCTCAAAGCTTTTATTTTTAAATGGATGTTTGGCATTAACATCAACGACCTGTAATCGCTCAAATTCTTCCAATGCCTTTGATGTGTAGCTTTGAAGTAAGTCTTTGAAGTCTTCGATATCTTCTAACCAAATGGTCAGGTTCTTTGGGAGAAACTCGAAGATATCGGCATAAGTATCTCTATCGAATTGTTCGTTGATGTTCGGGATAATATTCAGGGCAGTGATCTTCTTCAGAGAGATCTGACTTTCGGGGTCAAATGTTCTTAAGCTTTCTACTTCATCTCCCAACAATTCTATTCTGTAAGGGAACTCATTGCCAAAGGAATAGACGTCAACGATGCCACCTCTGATTGAAAATTCGCCCGGTTCGTAAACAAAATCTTCGCGATGAAAACCATATTCAAGCAATAACTCCAACATGAAATCAACATCCACTTTTTCACCCACTTTTAACCGAATTGTATTTTCTTTTAGCTTTTTTACACCCACCACTTTCTCTACAATGGCTTCCGGATGGCTGACCGCCAAAATGGTTTTTTCTCTTGGGTTAATGAGTTTGTTCAACGTTTCTGCCCGCAGTTGAATGCTGGAGCTGTTGCCTTCATCGAATTTGCCCAAGCGTTTAAAACTATCCGGTAAAAAGAGGATTTCCTTTTTCTCCAAAAAGCTTTGCAGATCGTTCTCGAAAAAGATGGCATCCGTTTTATCATTGAGAATAAACAAGTGAGAACCGCCCACTTTTGTATGTAAATCAGCTGCTAAAATAGCGGCTTGTGCTCCCACTAATCCTTTTATCTGAAATTTATTGGTTTCGGATTGGAGGTATTTTTCTACGGTAGCGAAAGCACTCGAATTAACTATAAGCTCATGGAATTTTTCTATGTCCATGATCTACAAAGCCGGATTAGTATGCTCAAAGAAATATTCCACTTGCGGACTGTAAATGCTTTTTCTTTTTCCTTTCACTAAAAACTGATATAAGGTATTTTCTACACGCAATAATTTTAATCGGTAAAATCGAATGCCTTTTGAGAAAATATATTGTTGCCCACTTTCTGAAGTCAGAGTATCTAATTTTTTTAAATTTTTACCGGCGACAACTCTATCCGTTAAAAAAGTGAATAATGCTTCATCCGTTAACTGACCTTCATCGTTATTGTACATCCTTTTGGTAGCCACATAATTTAAGCGGTTGTCCAAATCGGTATAAGTAAAGGTGGTGATCCGGATATCATTTTTACCTTTTTCAATAAAATTCTCTTTTTTAAAGGGCTTGCCCGGAAACTCGGTAAAGAATTGAGAGTCGATCGGAACACTGAACCAATTCAGTTGAATGGGCAAATCAGTTTCTTCAGCCGTCGATTCCGTATTGGTTTCTGTAGCCGTTGTTTCAACCAATTGCGGGAGACTCCAACTGGCTAAATAAAAATTGGCATCTATATCAAAAACTGTATTGATACTGCCTTTCATATAAATATGGAACAAACGGTTATTATATACGAAAGCAACACTTCGGATGAGTTTTCCGGTGACTAACGGCATTTCAACGTATTGGTAGGGGAATCCATTTTTTTTAAGCTTTTGCTTTTTGCCAGGATTGCCTTGATTTTGAATGGCAATCAATTGGAAAGTTTTGTTGATGGCTTCCTCCTGTACTTTTTTTCCTTCACCGGCAACGGGTTGTATCTCAAAATACATGTCCACTTCATTGTGCCTTGTCGAAAAAATCTCTTTGATGATGGTGCCGTCTTCCGAGAAGAGTTCTTCTTGATCATACTTAGGCAATTGTGGCATTTTTACAGCCACACCGGAAGTCAAATCTTTTACGTTTACCCAAACATCATTTTGTGCAGATGAAAAGGATAGTTGACAAAAGATCAAAATATAGAGCAAGAATAATCTCATTGTGGCGCAAATATAAGTTGTTCCAATAGAAGCACCATAGACGGCGATAGATTTAATCAAATTATTTTTTAAGATCACCTTTCTCCAATTGATAGACAATAGCAATGAAAAAACCGGTCAAGAAAAGTGAAATGATGCTTAAATAATAGAATGGGAGCGAATGGCAGATCCAATAAATGCCGTAGCCCGCAAACGTTAAAAGCAGATAAAACAGAAGTCGTTTGAACTGATATGGAATAGGATAAAACTTTTGTCCCAGCCAAAGCCCGACAACCGTCATGGATAAGTAACAAATTAAGGTGGTCCATGCCGAGGCTTGAATTTCAAAAGTAGGGACAAAAATCAAATTTAAAGTGATGGTGATGGCGGCGCCAAAGAAAGCAATATAAGCACCATACATGGTTTTGTCCGACACTTTATACCAAGTGGCAACATTGAAATAAATACCCAAGAAGGCATTGGCTGCCAATAGGATGGGGACTAATTGAAAGGCAGCTCTGTAATCTTCGCTCAATGGGCTGATCTTAAATAAAATATATTCGATCAATGGAAGGTTGAAGAGCATGAGCACGAATAAAATGCAAATGGCGACCAAGTAGTACTTCATAATTTTGGCGTAGGTGGACGGCGCATTATCGTTGTTGGCTTCAGAAAACAAAATAGGTTCTACTGCAAATTTATAGGCCTGTAAAAACATAGCCATGATCATGGAGATCTTGTAAGTGAATCCGTAGATGCCCAACAGTTTCAGATTTTCGGCATCGTCATAAGGTAAATAGAAACGCAGAATTTTTCTGTCGAACATTTCATTGATGGTTCCCGCAAATCCCAAGAGCATAATAGGCAAACCGTACAACAGCATTTTTTTATACACCGCTTTGTCGATGTTCAACGAGATCTTGGATATTTCAGGCAACATCAATAGTAAATTCACTCCACTGGCAATCAGGTTCGCGATGAAAACATACATCACTTTATTGTTCGGATCATACCAATTAACGATGTGTTGAGCGAAATTGGAATGACTATCGATCAGATGCGGGCAAGCCCATAAAAAGAAGATGTTTAGGACGATGGTCAGAATGACATTAAAAATCTTTATAGCCGCAAATTTCTTGGCTCTCCCCAAATGTCGGAGGTTGGCAAAAGGAACAGCGGTAACGACATCCAAAAATACGATCAGTGCAAAGATGAGGATGTAATTTTGTTGATCGGGATATTTAAGTCCGATGGCAATCTGCTTGACAAAAAGTAAACTCAACAAAAGAAAAAAGCCGGCCATTGCTGCGACGGATAAAAATGCCGTCCCAAATACATTTTTAGATTTGTCCAAAATATTAATGTGACGGAAGAAGGATGTTTCCATGCCATGGGTTAGAATAACCAATAAGAAAGCCACCATGGCATACAGATCGGTAAAAATGCCAAAGTCTTTGGTGGCGATGAGTGTAGCGATGAAAAAGGTTAGCAGATAGTTCAGCAATCTTGCCAGAATGCTGCTGGTGCCGTAAATGGCGGTATCTGATATTAACCTTTTGAGTATGCTCATGGTAGTATTTCTAATGGTTCAGATGGTGAAGAATATAATGTTTGATCATACTTGTTCGTGTTTGAATTTTAACAATTGTTCTTCATGATCACCGACCATCTAAATCACTTATGCGGTAAATATCGTGCATCCATTCCATAAAATTTCTTAATGAAATACACACTTTGTAAAAATCGAACGCCAATGGACGATAAACGGATAAGATTGAATGATGTCAAAACTATAAATATTCCATTCGATGATGCCCCGGAACTTTAATATTGTACTTTTTTCTTGTCAAAGCAGATGATCGGCTGCGCGTGACTTTAAAACCTAATCGTTCGTATAATTTTTGAGCTTTGGGATTAATGAAAGATACGTCCAACACCACCTTTTCATTTTTTTGGATTGGAATAGCCTTCATTAGGTGATTGATCAATTGACTGCCTAAACCTTTTCCGGTTAAGACAGGATCGATGCCCAAATGTGCCAATGCCCATTCCTTTTTCTTCGGTGGTTGAATTAACAACTCTGCTTTTAAAGCCCGAATGAGCACACCAATGCCTTTGATCAAACCGAAGAAGAGCAATATTTTTTTGATGTCCGTCAGCATAAAACGGAATGTTTTGCGACCACTCCAAATGGCTCCAATTCCTACAACTTTGCCATCACGCAAAATACAAGTATGATTGTCGTAGCCTAATTCTCCTCCGGCTCGTGTAAAGGCA
>JAGQYH010000135.1 GCA_020436175.1 Bacteroidota bacterium | reverse complement strand
ATACATTTTGTTTGAGATCATTTTTGTTTTGAAATAACATTTTACCAATTTCAAGAACAGCCGCTACACCACTGGCATTATCGTTGGCACCATTGAAAATGGAGTCGGTTATAGAAACATCATCAGGATTATAAACATGATCAAAATGGGCAGACAAAATGATATATTCATCTGTGTTGTGTGGACACTTTATCTCCGCTACGATATTGTAGGCTTCAATAACTCCGAGTGTAAAAGAATCCTTGAAACTGCTATTAGAAAAATAGGGTTGTGCGCCAATCGCCTTCAGTTGTTGTTCAATATAAGCTGCTGCCATTTCGTTCTCTTCGGTTCCAACCAAACGTCCATTCATTTTATCAGAGGATAATACAGCTATATGTGCTGCTCCTAAAGAAGAATACTGTTGACCAACTTCTTTGGTCGTTATTCTTTGCGTATTCGAACAGCCGTAGAATATGATCAATAATGATAAGAGAGCAATGTTTTTCATATTTCTGCTCTTTATGTCTAATAAGTGCGCATCACCAATGCATCAATTAATGCTTCTAATGGCTCTGCAGGTTGGTTGATCGATCGAAGTGCTGTTATCGCTTTTTGTACATAGCTGTCTCTTTTGGCTTCAGCGTATTTCAAAACTTCATATTGATCAAATAGTTGCTTTACCGCATTGATCTTTTCTTTACTATTGAATTGAGATTTATTTAACCACGTAGACAAAGATGTATCATTGTTCTTCTTTGACATTTCTTGCGCCCTGATCAGCAGTAGCGTCTTTTTATTTTGAAGGATATCACCTCCAATTTGCTTGCCAACCAGATCTCCGCCGAAAGTGTCCAAAATATCATCTTGTATCTGAAAAGCAACACCCAGATTCTCACCGTAGGCATATAGCAGATCGGTTTCCTCTTTGCCGGCACCACCGATAATGGCACCCATTCTTAAGGATGCCGCCAATAATACAGCCGTTTTCAGTCGAATCATTTCAATATACTCAGCCTCCAATACATCATTTCTGGACTCAAATGAGGTGTCCATACTTTGTCCTTCACAAACTTCAATAGCGGTTTCAGTAAGATCAGTTATCAATTGCTTTTGTAGTGATGCATCATAAGTGGTAAGATATTTATAGGCATAAATAAGTAAAACATCGCCTGAAAGAATAGCGTCGTTTGTATTGTATTTTTTATGTACGGTGGGTTGTCCTCTTCTTATTTCCGCTTCATCTATTATGTCGTCATGGATCAAACTGAAACTATGAAAGAATTCAATGGTTAAGGCGGCCGGTAATGCCTTTTCAATTACTCCTCCAAATAGATCACAAGCCATTAAAACTAGGGTAGGACGCAATCTTTTACCGCCGAGATCTAAAATATAGTTGTTGGGCTCATACAAAGCAGCCGGTGCTTTTTTAAATCGATGTGATTCCAAATATTGTTCGAAAATTTCCTTAAGGCTGTTTAATGATTTATTCATGTCTTGCTTGTCACACTTTCTAATAGAATGCGTATAATTTAATTATGTTCAATAATTGAGTCTGCGAAGTTGTAATAATTTTTCTTAATGAGGCTTAATTTCTGACAATAGGATGTTTTTCATTACTAATTTAGCTTAAAATATACATAGACATTCCAATTAATTTAAATACAGATGTACGACAAAGAGAGAATAATTACTGCTTATATAGAATTTTACAACAAGAACAACAGATTTCCTGAGGATGCGACAGAATTTGCTAACTATTTAGGTAGTGAAGCGTTTGATTTTCTAAAATCTTTTAATCCTTTGGTTAGTCTGAAAGCTTTTATTTGGGAAGAATATTTTGATAAAGCCTTAAATCAATGTCAGCAAGACCCTAATTTTGAAAGTTACGCTTGCAGAGAGGTTTACTTATCGATCTTGTATAATCTGGTAAATGTGCTAAACGAGCGCAGGGATATGAATAAGGCAATGATTTCTTTTACCAAATCGCTCCCGTCTTTTCCAAAGGAATTGAAAAAAATGAAAGTGAATGCAACAGCATTTTATAAGGAAATGATCAGTGCCGGTCAAAATTCCGGTGAAATTGCCTCCAGACCATTGGTAGATTACCAGTATAACAAATGGTGTTGGTACGGCACTATTTTTGTTATTTTCTTTTGGATAAAGGATACCAGCGAACAAAACGAACAGACAGATGTTGCCATTGAAAAGGTAGCACATTTAATTTTCGACATATTGAACCCCAATGCAGTAGACTCATCCATTGAGTTTTTTACATTTCTTTTTAAACAAGGTTTCAAATGAGTGACGAAAAGCAAGAAAATATCCCATCCAGCAAAGTGCAGCGAGCAGGAAGGTTTTTTAAGACAGGTATGAAAGTGAGTGGAAACTACTTAAAGCATTATTCGAAAAAAGTAGTGAACAATAGTGTAGATCGATCAGATCTGGATAAGAAAAATGCCGAGGAAATTTTCAATATGCTTACGAAACTAAAGGGCACGGCGTTAAAGATAGCGCAGATATTGAGTATGGATCATGGATTGTTGCCCGAAGAGTACACCGATAAGTTTAAAGAAGCACATTACAATAATAAGGCTTTATCGGGCCCTTTGATCGTTAATACCTTTAAAAAGTATTCCGGTAAATTACCCAATGAAATATTTGATGAGTTCAATCCGGATTCAGTAAGAGCGGCCTCTATAGGACAAGTACATGAGGCTTGGAAAGACGGACAAAAATTAGCTGTTAAAATTCAATATCCCGGTGTTGCCGATAGTATTCACTCTGATATCAATATGGCTAAACCGTTCATTTTGAAATTATTCGGAATCAAAGAAAAAGACATCGAATTGTATCTAAAGGAAGTGGTTTCCAAATTGGTGGAAGAAACGGACTACGAACACGAATTGGCGAATGGACAAGAA
Organism: Bacteroidota bacterium; assembly: GCA_020436175.1. Classification (GTDB taxonomy): domain Bacteria; phylum Bacteroidota; class Bacteroidia; order Chitinophagales; family JADIYW01; genus JAGQYH01. Next base: position 3,993 of record JAGQYH010000135.1, on the reverse strand, counting down.
TTGGCACAGAAATGTTCAGCGTTGGATTTTGTCACCATCCCTCAGTATCATGCCGATCTGAGCAATAAACGAGTGCTAACAATGGATTGGCTGGAAGGTCAGCCACTAACGGAATTCTTATCAAATAAAGAAGAAATACCTCAAGATGTAAAAGATAGAATCGGACAGCAATTGCTAGATTTTGTTCATTATCAGGTGCATACTTTACATCAGTTTCATGCTGATCTGCATCCGGGCAATTTTTTTATTATGCCGGATGGTAAATTAGGCGTGCTGGATTTTGGATGCGTGAAGGATTTGCCGAACGATTTCTACAATAACTACTTTTTAATGTTAAAAGCCGGATTGGATAACAATGAGGCTGAACTTAGAAAGTTCATGTATAAGATGGACTTTTTACGAGAAGACGACGATGAGGCTACGGATAAATTATTCTATGATGTTACCTTAAAAACTATCAATTTAGTCGCAGAACCATTAAAAAATGACCGTTTTTATTTTGGCAATAAGGCCTTTTTTGATCAAATGGCCGAACATGGCACTGAAGTAGGTAAGCAAAGTGAGTTTAGAAGTTCAAAAGCCATTAGAGGGCCGAAAGATGCTATTTTCTTACACAGAACATTTTTTGGTTTGTATAATATATTACACGACCTAAATGCTACTGTAAGTTTGGACACTCGTTTTTTTAATACTTTGAAAGAGCAATAATCAGTCATTACTGATTTGTATTAAGGTAGGAGGTTCTGTTATTTGATCTTCTGTTTGTTCACCATTGTCCATTTCTAATATTTCTGTTTCTTCTGCTGTTTGAGCCTTAGTCAGATATTGCAAATAATATTCATACAGCGGACGGTATCTTACAATATCATCAATGTTTATAGGTTTTTTATCGAATTGCCAATTAAAACCATCCAATTTATATGAGGACAAGTTGATCATTCGAAAAGGGGTAAAGGTGGCTTCCGGTTTGGTGATGAACGTGATATAGTCCACATCATTTTCGCCCGGCTTCATTTTTATAACCATCTTACTGCAAAGTGATTTATTACCACCCACTAATGCAGAAGAATCATCTTTGATGAAGTAGATGCTTTCTCCATTGCCTTTGATTTCCATTCTTGTCATTTTTTCATTCTTAAAAAATCCTTCCACTTCTTTCCCTTTGGTTTGGTCAAAAATGGTCGGGACATTTTCGTGAATGATCATGGCATTTTTATAGATCAAAATCCTATCCAGCACTTTATGTCGCAGTACGATGTGCATACTATCACCCGAAAATTGAGTAGTATCTACCCAAACCAAGGGTTCTTGATGGAAGCGGAAAATAGAATCGCCGGTGGAATAATATAAGGAATCGCAAATTCCTGACATTCTGCCTTGCAATACTTTGGCTTTGTTAAAGGCATGAAAAACTCTGATGCTATCGGGAGGTGATAGAGGGGCGATCATTACAGTATCCGTATGCATTATCGTGTCGCTGACTTTCTCATCAATCTCAGTGTAAATGGCACTGTCGGCAATTATTTCCTGATCGAAAGTATCTGCCGACTGTGTAATTAATGTATCAATATAACTTTGAACGGTATCTAATTCAACCAATAGACTGTCAAAAGCTAAACTGTCGATAGTAATTGAATCTGATAATGTAACCATCGTTGAATCGAATGGAGTGGCAGTGGTGTCGGAACTATCTATTTTGATAATGGTCGAAGGATGAGGCAGTTTATAAGTGATCAAGGTATCAGCACTTAAGTACAAGGTATCTCCATCTGTAATGTCAATTAACAACGGATCATCGGTAGCCATTATATAGCTGAGCGAGTCGTAGTATTCAGAATAATTAGCGATAATGGTAATTTGTTCTGCCGTGTCTTCCCAGATCACATTCCCGCAAGCCTCACCATAACCTATATTCTTATCGTAATTTAATTCTTCCGCTGAAATTTTCGTGCTGCCACTATTCATTTGAGTATTACCGCCAAATTGTGCTCTGTTGGTTTTTGTGTCGTAAAAACCGGAGTTGCAATAAATCACATCATCGCCATTGATAATTTTGGTGGGGGCAATAAAGTAAGCCACACGTTCTCTGGTATCGTAGCGCATGGAATCGGAGTAGAGATCGAAATCGGGATTGGTTAAATGGACATTTTTATAAAAGAAGGCTTCTCTTTTTCTATGATAATACACGCCTTCTTCACTGGTAAGCGTACTGCTGTCGGTCACTAATCGCCCTCCGCCCCAAAAATAGCCGACATCCTTATTCATATCGTAGTCTAAGGTATCTGTCAAAAGCCTGGCGGAAGAATCTTGGAAAATGACATTGCCTCTTAACTTAGCAAATTTTCGATCACTGTAATAAACCAGATAATCTGCCCAAACATCAAAGGAGTCCGGTTTTTGAATATGAACATCACCGCTGGCCACCACAATGGAGGAATCCATGTACTGAATAGCTTTATTGCAATAGAAATCCGTTCCCTTATGTTCAAAAAGAACATTGCCGGTAAATTTACGAATGGTGGTATTGGTAACCGTGTCGGTATTGAATTCAAAAACATCAGTATTGATGATCTTGATTCGTTTCACTTTAGTGCTATCTTGTATTTGGTAATTGGTTTGCCCGTTTACGGTAACATTGGTCTGACCAAAAATTGCACTGCTCCAACCCAACAATACAAAAAAGGTCAACTTTAAATAAGAAGAGATGCTAAGAAACGGTTCAATGCAGATTTTGTTAATCAAGCTAAATAGCTTTTACGTTATTACTTTCTGCCAATCAAAGAGAAACTTACGTATTTTTTTGGATTAGCCTTTACATCAACCAATAACGCATTTAAACTACTTAGCGTACTATCAAGTCCAACATAGATACCATCTTCGTTCAGTAATTTACCAAGCGTTCCATCAGCATTTTTCAAACTGGCTGTTAAAGCTTCAATATCATCCACAATATTATTGGCACTATTTACAATATTCTCAAATTCCAATACACTTAGTTTTCCTGATAGCATATTGAAGTTACTGATAATGCTATCAATTTTACCGCTATTATCTGCCAGAGATGTCGTTAACTTATTAGCGCTTGAAAAGATTCCGTCAATATTCTCTGTTTGATTGGTAATGAGTGCATCCACTTTGCGGGTAATGCCTTCAACATTATTCAATGATCTTCTTAAACTGCCGAGCATATCGTCCAACGAGCCTTCACCGCCTTCCATTAGAGATGTATTTAAGTTCATCACCAAGGTGTCCATTCTATTGATCAATGGAACAGTACTTTCCATCAACGGACCTAATTTGTCATCTAGTTGTTCGGTGATCATTGCCATCATGCCGCCTTGTACATAGCCAATAATAGTATCTCCCGATTGCAAATAATTACCGGCGTCGCTTGGGGTAACTCTTAATTCTTTACTGCCCAAAAGATCTAATTCAACAATTTGAACAATACTTTTGGCCGGAATTTTAACATCCTTGTTGATGCTCAAAGAGAAAACAACATTGAAACTGTCATTCTTTTCCTGAACGACATCTTTCACTTTCCCAATTTTGATACCATGCATGGCTACCGGACTGGCAGGACTAACACTGGCAGCATCTTCCAGTAAAACATAAATTTTTTGATCTCTTGCAAATAAAGTTGCTCCTTTTAAATAACTGAATCCGATAACAAATACAGCAATAGCTATAATCGTTAAGGCTCCAACTTTTAATTCATCTGTAACTGATAATTTCAATATTTACTATTTGCGGCTAATATAATAAGATGTTGCTATAGATGCTGCTTTATGGCGTAAAAACAATATTATAATTCATATTTTATTGTGTTTTAAGAATTTGAATTCGCTCGTTTCCTTTATACATCGAAATGAACGAGTCAGCAAATCCACTTTGTTTTAAATTCTGTAAAGCCATGTTAGCTTCGGATACATTTTGAAAAGGTCCGGAAGAATAACGATATAATCCGTTCGGTAAATTCTCAACGATCAAATG
>JAGQYH010000134.1 GCA_020436175.1 Bacteroidota bacterium | reverse complement strand
GGAAACAAAAGCGTTTTTGAAAATCATTATTGAACAATCTAATGTCCCGGTGGTGGTAGATGCCGGCATTGGTGCACCATCACATGCCGCTTGGGCGATGGAATTGGGAGCGGATGCTGTTTTAGTGAATACTGCCATTGCCATCGCTAAGGATCCGGTAGCCATGGGTAAAGCATTTCAATTGGCAGTGGAAGCGGGCAGAATGGCTTATGAAGCCAAAATGGGGACAGTAAAAGAAACCGCAGAGGCCAGCAGCCCGTTAACCAATTTTTTGAATTGATGAATAGTAAAATCAAAGGATAGAAAAAACATGCAATTCAATAGCTTTAAAGAAATATTCGATCAATATAATTGGGCATCAACGCAAGCATCAATTTATGATAAAACCCATGCTGATGTTGAACAGGCACTTTTAAATGCCGGGCAAGCCTCGTTAGAAGATTTTAAAGCATTGATCTCGCCGGCAGCAGCGCCTTTCTTAGAGCAAATGGCACAATTGAGCCATCAGTTAACTTTAAAGCGGTTTGGAAAAACGATTCAGCTCTATGCACCCATGTATCTGTCGAATGAATGTCAGAATATCTGTACTTATTGCGGTTTTAGTTTAACCAATAAAATTCCGAGAAAAACACTTTCCGATGCTGAAATTTTGGAAGAAGTAAAAGTCATCAAGTCTTTGGGTTTTGATCATATTCTTTTGGTGACCGGTGAAGCCAACCAAACAGTGGGAGTGGATTATATTGACCATGCCATACAACTGATACGACCCTACTTTTCGAGTATTTCAATGGAAGTACAACCATTGGATCAACCGGATTATGGTCAACTTATCAATTCAGGATTGAATACGGTTTTGGTGTATCAGGAAACCTATCATAAAGAGGCTTACAAAACACATCACCCAAAAGGTAAAAAGTCCAATTTTGATTATCGATTAGCGACGCCGGACAGACTAGGGCAAGCGGCCATCAATAAAATTGGATTAGGAGTATTGTTGGGATTAGAGGATTGGCGCACGGATAGTTTTTTTACAGCTTTGCATTTAGCCTATCTTCAAAAACAATACTGGAAAACAAAATTTTCCATCTCCTTTCCACGATTGCGCCCTTTCAGTGGAGGATTGGCACCCAAAGTAGATATGTCAGAAAGAGAATTAGTACAACTGATCTGTGCCTATCGAATTTTTAATGAAGATGTTGAACTCAGCTTGTCTACCAGAGAAAATGAAAAGTTCAGAGATAATGCTTTCAAATTAGGCATAACAACCATGAGCGCAGGATCCAAAACCGATCCGGGAGGATATGCTTCGGGACAGGAACAACTGGAACAATTTGAGATCAGTGATGAGAGAAGTCCGAAAGAAGTGAGTCAAATGATAGCAGCCAATGGATATGAGCCGGTATGGAAAGATTGGGATGTAAGTTATGATGTGAGATAAACTTGTTCAATAGCTATAAAAAAAGGACTATCTAAAAAGATAGTCCTTATAAGAACAAAGAGAAAGGGGTTAATATTTAAAGTTAAATTTTATGATTAAAGTATTATTCACTTCTTATCAACATAAACGGACTAATTCACAATATAGTTTGAGACAAATGTTAAAAGGTCTTATAATCGATACAAGGAATGTTAAGTCATTTAAGAAGCGAATCCCAACAGAATTCCAACGGTCAATATCTGTTTCTTAAAATAATATGCTTTTATTTGTGTTTTAGTGATGGGTTCTAGGTAAAATGAAGAAAACAATTGTTACCATACTTACGATTTTATTGTGTCAGATCACATGGGCACAATTGGGCGGTAGCAGCACCTATAAAGCACTTTCATTATCGCCATCTCCAAGAATTTCAGCATTAGGAGGAAGTGCATTGGGTGTGTACGATGACGATATCAATTTGGCGCTGGATAATCCCGCTTTTTTGCAAGCCGATATCCATCGTCAATTGTCTTTTAATAATAATTTTTATTTCGCAGATATCAATTACGGTACCGTTTCTTATGCGCATCATTGGGAGCGATTTGGTACGTTTTTGGCATCCATGAAATATGTAGCTTACGGTTCAATGGTGGGCAGTGATGCCTCGGGCAATGTAACCGGTAATTTTAGAGCGGGTGATTATGTCATGACTTTCGGCTATGGAGGGAATTATCAGGACAAATGGTTGTACGGCACTAATTTTAAACTCATCTATTCTCATTTAGAAACATACAATTCGGTTGGGGTGGCCGCCGATTTTTCAGGTGCATATCATAATGCCGAAAAGAATTTTACTTTCAGCGCCATCATTAAAAATGCAGGATTTCAACTAAAGGCTTATACCGATGATAACAAGGAAAAACTGCCATTGGAAGTGTCTTTGGGTTTGTCTAAACGTTTTGAGAATATACCGGTAAGATTGAACATTGTAGTCCATAATTTGCAAAAGCCGGCTATTGCTTATAATAATCCTAATCCTGTTAACTCCACCAATATCTTCGGAGAATCTGAACAGAAAGATGCCACTGTAGTTGATCAAATTTTCAGGCATTTTATTTTTGGAGCTGAAATTGACATCGCCAAACCTCTATCCGTTCGTTTTGGTTATAACCATTTGATCCGCCAAGAATCTTCTTTGCCGTCTAAGAAAGGCTTAGCCGGTGTAACAGTAGGAACCGGCATTCACATCCGACAGTTTAATATCGACTATGGTTTTGCTAAATATCATGCTGCCGCCAATATCCATCATTTAGGTATTACTGTAAAATTGGAAGAGTTTTTGGGAAGCAATAAGCCAGTTTATAAAAAGCAAAAGGATCAAACCAAAGAATTGTTGAACCGAGAGAATTTAATAGATGAAGATTAATATTGCTATAGATGGTTATTCTTCTTGCGGGAAATCGTCCACCTCAAAAAAACTAGCAAAAAAATTACACTATAAATATATTGATACCGGAGCGATGTATCGTGCCGTGACCTACTATTTTCTTCAGCATAAAATTGATTGGAAGAATGAAAATCAATTAACCGATGCATTAAACCATATTCACATCAATTTTCAGTTGAATGAATGGAAAGAGAATAGAACAGTATTAAACGGAGAAGATGTGGAGGAAGCCATTCGAACGATGGAAGTATCCAAAAAGGTTTCAGAGGTGAGTACTGTGAGTGCGGTCAGAAAAATGTTAGTAGAACAGCAACAAAAAATTGCCATAGATAAAGGTGTGGTGATGGACGGTAGAGACATTGGAACGGTAGTGCTCCCTAATGCTGAGTTAAAAATATTTATGACGGCCGGTATTGAGGTGCGAACCAAAAGAAGATGGCTGGAGTTGCAAGCCAACGGTATCGATCTTACCTATGAAGAAGTAAAGAATAACCTTGAACACAGAGATCTAATTGATTCTACCAGATTGGACAGCCCCTTAAAACAAGCGTCGGATGCCTTGCTTTTAGATACCTCGGAAATGAGATTGGAGGAACAAATAGAATGGATCTATTCGAAAGCTTTATCCAAAATCAATTGACCTTCATTTCATTATACATTCATTTTTTGGCATTTAGCTTTATTCCATTGCGATAATTTAATATTCAAGCACTAGTGTTGTAAATTAAAACTAGTAACTTTGCACTCCCAATTTTGGGGAGTCTATTGATATGGACTCAGATTGTAACTATTTTTTTAACCATTTAAAACAAATAGATTTGGCAACAGATGAAACTAAAGACGAAGCGTTAGAAGCTGCTGAAAATGCAGAAGAAACGCCGGAGTCAAATGCCGAAGCTAAAGGAAGCAAAGCTTCCAAAAAAGCAAAAGAAGCTGAAGAAGAAATCAGCGAAGAAGAAGAGATCGTAAACCTTTCAGATGATGATGAGGATTCAGATGATGAAGACTCAGATGACGATGATGAAGACGAAGACGATGAAGATTCTGACGATAGCGACGACGATGATGAAGATGAAGACGACAACGAGATCAAAGAAGAATTAGAACAAGTAAAAGAAAAGAAAGAATTCAATTGGGATATCGATAAAAGAGGTGGAAACCTTTATACCGATCAGCAAATTGAAGAATTAGAAGACTTTTACGACGGTACCTTCCACAATATTGAGGAACATGAAATTATTGAAGGTAGAGTTTCTGCCATCACTAGTTCTGATGTAGTATTGGACGTTGGATTTAAAGCCGACGGATTGGTATCTAAATCAGAATTCAGAGATATGCCTGACCTTAAAGTAAATGACAGGGTTTCGGTATATGTAGAATCAAAAGAGAATGAAAGAGGACAATTAATCTTATCCAGAAGAAAAGCCAAATTGTTAGGTGCTTGGGATTCAATTGTTAGTGCTTACGAAAATGATACCATTATTAAAGGTAGAGTCATCAGCAAAACAAAAGGTGGATTAATTGTAGATGCATTTGGTTTGGAAACATTCTTACCGGGTTCTCAGATTGATGTTAAGCCAATTGTAGATTACGATGTATATGTTGGTAAAACAATGGAATTCAAGGTAGTGAAGATTAATGAAGCTATCAAAAATGCCGTAGTGTCTCACAAAGCTTTAATTGAAAGCGATCTTGAAGAGCAACGTCAAACCATCATTTCTAAATTGGAAAAAGGTCAGGTACTTGAAGGTACTATTAAGAACATTACCGATTTCGGTGCTTTCATCGATTTAGGTGGTGTGGATGGATTGTTGTATATCACAGACATTAGCTGGGGCAGAATCAACCACCCGAATGAGGTGTTGGAGTTGAACCAAACATTGAATGTGGTAGTTCTTGATTTTGATGACAACAAGAAACGTATTTCTCTTGGATTGAAGCAACTGGCTAAACATCCTTGGGATGTATTACCGGAAGACATTAAAGAAGGTTCAAAAGTAAAAGGAAAGGTTGTAAACATTGAAGATTACGGAGCTTTCTTGGAAATTGTACCTGGTGTAGAAGGATTGGTTCACGTGTCAGAAGTGGCATGGTCTAACCAACCGATCAACTCCAGAGATTACTTTAAATTAGGTGACGAACACGAAGCGGTAGTAGTAACTATCGACAGAGAAGAAAGAAAGATGTCTTTGAGTATTAAACATCTTACTGAAGATCCATGGGAAGTTGTTCCAACCAAATATCCTATTGACAGTAAACATGTTGGTGTGGTGAAGAATATCACTCCTTATGGTGTGTTTGTTGAGTTAGATGAGAACATTGGAGGTATGGTTCATATTTCTGATCTTTCATGGACAAAACGATACAATCATCCGAATGAGTTTACCAAAGTAGGTGAGAATTTAGACGTAGTTGTATTAGAGATCGATCTTGACAACAAAAAGATCGTATTAGGACATAAACAATTAGAGGAAGATCCATGGGATACATTTGAATCTATCTTCCCTGTTGGTTCTGTTCATGAAGCGACTGTTGTTAAAAGAGAAGACAAAGGTGCTATTGTTGCATTGCCGTATGGTATTGAAGCATTTGCTCCTACACGTCATATCAAAAAAGAAGATGGTGTGTTAGCTGCTGTTGAAGAAACATTAGAGTTTAAAGTGTTGGAATTCAGCAGGGAAGACAAGAGAATCATCGTGTCGCATACTAGAATCATTGAAGATGAAAAACTGGATGGCAAGCGAAAAGAGGCAAGCGAAAAGAAAGAGCAAGCCCGTAAGAGTAACAAAGCCATGAAGGATCTTAATGCACGTGTTGAGAAAACAACATTAGGTGAATTGGATGTATTATCTGAGTTGAAGGCTAAAATGGAAGCCGGAGAAGGAGATACACCTGCGAAAGGAGAGGAATAGTTTTTATTTCTTAATGATTTCAAAATTAAAAGGGCTGCATTGGTAGCCCTTTTTTTTATGAACTTAGGGCAACTTAATAATTCAAAAGTCAGTAGCCTTGAAATTCTTTTCCACCAAAACGATATTTATAATCGTATGTCTCTTTTTAAGCTCTTGTGCCAATTACAATGCCGGTATGCGGCGCCCACAAATTAAAGACGGCAAAACTTTTGGAAGAATTCCATTACCCGAACCGGAAACGGAGGCCTATCGATTTGCTGCAGTGGACAACAATATTGAACTGCCGGAGTTAACGGATTGGGCAGGTAGTAAAGCAGATAAGAAATTTACAGATGCGCAAGATTTTGTGGGCAGTAATCGAACTTCTGCTTTGCTAATCATTAGGAACGACACCATTTTGTATGAGCGATACTTCAATGGTTTTACCGATTCTACCATCACACAGGTTTTTTCGGTCACCAAACCGTTGATCGCTTCTTTACTATCGCAAGCCATCGAAGAAGGGAGAATTGAAACTTTGGATGAGCCGGTAATTGATTATTTATGCTTAAAAGGAAAGGAGGAAAAATGCCAAGCACTTACCTTTAAACATTTGGCACAAATGCAATCCGGTTTCAATCATTACGACTATCGCAGAATTTTTAGAGTGCTCCGCTTGTATTATGCAAAAGATCTCGATACCTATGTAGCCAAGGCAAGAGTTGGCAGAATGCCGGGCGGCAAATTCTTATATAAATCATTTGACACCCAAGTCTTAGGCATGTGTCTGGAAAAGGTGTTCGAAGAAGACGACCTGATCAATAGATTCGTTGAATTGTATTGGAAGAATATTCATCCTGAGCACAAAGGCTATTTTAGTGTGGATGGCAAGAAGAATAAAAATCCTAAATATTTTGGCGGTTTAAATATTGCAGCACGAGATTTGGCGAAGATCGGTAAGATCTACATGAATGACGGTAAATTTGAAGATCAGCAAGTAATCAGCGAAGATTGGATACATTACATCGAAGATACCACCAATCATGTCGGCAAATGGGATTACGGATTAGGCTGGTATTTTGATGCCTATTCGCCGGAACACCAAATCTATTACGGCTCCGGTTTTAACGGGCAGTTTTTAGTAATCAACAAAACCAATAACA
>JAGQYH010000133.1 GCA_020436175.1 Bacteroidota bacterium | reverse complement strand
AAATCCAATCCGGTAGAAACGAAGCACATTATCGACGAATTTCTAAGGATCGTTTTGGCTCACCCCAACGTAGCTTTTACTTTGCATCACAACAACAGCGAAATCTACCATTTGAATGAAGCCAATTTAAGGCAGCGAATTGTAGCGGTATTCGGAAGTAATTACAATGAAAAATTGGTGCCGGTTTCCGAGAATACGGATTATGTTAAAGTCAATGGATTCATCGGCAAACCTGAATCTGCAAAGAAAACCCGTGGCGAGCAATATTTCTTTTTAAATGGCAGATTCATAAAAAATGCCTATTTGAATCATGCTGTTACCAGCGCCTACGAAAATATTTTGCACACCAATACTTTTCCATTTTATATTCTCAATATTGATATTGATCCGGCAGCCGTAGATATTAATGTACATCCCACCAAGCAGGAGGTAAAGTTTGAGGATGAGCGAATTGTTTATATGATCGTTCAGGCAGCTGTTAAACATGGCTTGGCGCAATACAGCATCACCCCATCAATTGATTTTAATCAAGAAGCAAGTTTTAAGGACTTTGAGGCCTTTCGGTCGGGGTTTTCCTCTAATTCGAATCCGATCAAAACAGATACTTACGTACAAGTAGACCAAACTAATAGTTTTATTAAAACAAGTGCAAAAGGATGGGAAAACGCTTTTGAAAAAGAGGCAAAGCCTTTTACGTTTGAACCGGATATTATGGATACGGTGACCATTCCCAGCAAAGGGAATGATGATTTGGAATTACCTTTTGTGGAAGAGGTAACCTCTATCTTTACACCGATTCAAATTCACAAAACCTATATTCTTACACAAATTAAGTCAGGGATCATTTTCATCCATCAGCATTTGGCGCATCAAAGAATCTTATATGAACAATATTTAGCTGCTTTTGAAAGAAAGACCGGATGTCAAAAATTGCTTTTCCCCAAAACGATCGAGTTTAACAGCAGCGATACGGCATTGTTTGAGGAGATCATTAATGACGTGAGGTTATTGGGTTTTGATATTGAAAATTTTGGAAAGAATAGTTTTATCGTCAGTGGTGTACCCACAGACCTAACGGATGAACATCCGGAACAGATCATTGAAAATATGTTGGAACAATACAAATGGAATGCTGCTCATGATAAGATTCCGCAACGAGAAAATATTGCCAGATCGTTGGCTCGTTATGCCGCTATTCCGGCCGGAAAGAGTTTGTTGCCCTCTTTGATGAAAGCATTGATAGATCAGTTATTCGGCTGCGAACAACCCAATGTAACGGCGTATGGGCAACCTACTTTTATCCAATACAGCTTGAGTCATTTAAAAGAACAGTTTGGGTTGGAAGATTGAGGGAAGTTTAAAGTGTAAAGTATTAGGTATTAAGTATTAAGTATAAAGTATAAAGTATAAAGTATAAAAATAATATGAATCAAATAGGCAGAGGCTTCGGTGGCATACCGGATGTAGTGAAAAACCTGATCATACTGAATGTGATCGTATATTTTACCACTGTATACTTATTCCCTCAATATTATGGAATGTTCGCCATGCATTTTGTATTAAGTGATAAGTTTGAACCATTTCAAATCGTCACCCACATGTTCATGCATAGCCCTGGGCTTGCTCACATCTTTTTTAATATGTTTTCACTTTGGATGTTCGGTAGTGTGTTAGAACAAGTTTGGGGACCTAAACGCTTTTTAAGTTTTTATTTGATTGCAGGCTTAGGCTCTATCGGATTGTTCACGCTCACTAACTATTTACAATGGCTGCATATCACCAATAACTTTTCATTTGAACAGATACAAGCTATTAAGGATGCTGTATTAACTGTAGATGGAGGCTATAGATATCATTTGATTGAAGGATATGACAGAGGGCAAGTAGAGAACGCCATACGGCTTTATTTCGGACAAGTAGTAGGTGCTTCCGGTGCGATCTATGGTGTATTGGTAGCTTTTGGTATGCTTTTTCCCAATACTGAATTAATGTTGATCTTTTTTCCGGTGCCCATAAAAGCCAAATATTTTATTCCTATCTTAATAGTGATTGAATTATTTTTAGGTGTAAATAGTTTTAAATGGGACAATATTGCTCATTTTGCGCACTTGGGTGGTGCACTATTTGGCTTTATTATGGTTAAAATTTGGAATAGGAACAGAAATAGATTTTATTAATGTCGATGTCGCAAACCAACATATTGGATGAGTTAAAATTCCGCTATCAAACCGGCGGTATTCTAACGCAGTTGATTATGATCAATGTGGCGGTTTTTATTCTAATTAATTTTGTCCAATTAGTATTTGTATTAATGTCTTCCGGGGAAGGCGTAGACAGGTCTGTTCAATATGAACAGTTTCTACACTATTTAATGGTACCGGATGCACCCAAGCAATTTATTAAACAGTTTTGGTCAATTTTCACCTACATGTTTGCTCACGAAAGGCTGCTACATATTTTATTCAATATGCTTTGGCTTTATTGGTTTGGCACACTCTTTAAAAATTATATAGGTGAGTCTAAGATCCTGCCGGTATATATAATGGGCGGTATTGTAGGAGCGCTATTTTTCATGGCGGCTTATAATCTTTTCCCTGTTTTCGAAAATGTTGATGGCTATGCTATCGGCGCTAGTGCCGCAGTAATGGCTATTGTTTTTGCTACGGCAACTATGATCCCCAACTACGAAATGCGTTTTATTTTAATTGGTTCCATTCAATTGAAATGGGTGGCGTTAATCGTCATTTTATTGGATATCATCTCCATTCCGAAAGGTAATGCCGGAGGACATATAGCACATTTAGGAGGTGCTTTTTACGGCTATCTTTTTGCCACTTCTTTTAAAAATGGCAACGATTGGACAAAACCATTTTACACTGTTTGGGATGGTATCAGAAATTTCTTTGACTTTAGTTCTTCTGCCAAAAAGAGTCGCAAATCGAAAGTGAAAATGGCCTACAAGAACGAAGATAAGATCAAACAAAGTCAAACCACATCCACCCATAAAAAAGCGGCATACACCAGTAAAGACAAACAAGAAAAGATCGATGACATTTTAGATAAAATCGGCAAAAGCGGCTATCCCAGTTTAACAGAAGAGGAAAAAGCCTTCTTGTTTCAATATAGCAGGGAAGATTGAAGTTTGAAGTGCAAGAGCAAATTCAAGCTCAATTTCAAATTTAAGAGTAATATCAAGTCCAAACTCAGAATTGCTGATGGTTTCATTTCATTGTATTCAGATTTTTTCTGTGGGTAACAAATATTATTTTCAAGTAATTTAGTTGAAACAGTAGTGTATTCTTATACTTACGCACTATATATTGCATTTTATTATTATCTTAACTAAAATTAAATTATTAAAATGAAAAGAGTATCAATTATTAAAAGAAACGTATTGGCATTACTAGCTGTAGTTTGCCTTTCATTTGTTTTTCAAGGATGTAACAAAGATGGTGAAGTTTCATCAGATGTATTAGACTTATTGCCGAAAGAATTTTATCAGGAATTAGTAGATAACGGCTTTGTCTTCAACTTTGGTGAAAATCCACCAAATGTGGAAGATATCTATGATTTTGAACCGGAAAATGAATATGACAATTCAGGATTTTTCAGCCCGGGAGATGGGGCATTAGACACAAAATGGAAGTTTGAAAATCAAGTTGGTAAAAATTTAGATGTCCTCATCAAAAACTGGACAGGTGTTGGTCAAGTGGATAGTTCGGATGCCACTATTATCAAAGGTGAAGGCGACAAATTTACCATTGTGGCACAAGCCATCGGAACTTTGAGTGGTGTTACCTATAAATATGATTATGCCCTTACCGGAGAAATGGTCAGTGGTGGCATTCAAAATGCTCAATTTGCCTTTGTGATGATTGATAATCCGGGTGCTTCTACAGTGGCTTCTACCGGTACTATCAGAATCTTCAAAGATGAAGATGGATTAGCCGAAGAAACCACCGTATTCAAAGTTTTACCGGATAATGAAACGAAAGGATATTCCATCTTCTCGAATTAAGAATAGAATAGCTATAAAGATAAGGCCTTCCCGATTGAACCGGAAAGGCCTTTTTTTATGAATCAATTTTCCTCAAATTGCTATCGCCACACATTCTGATGATCTTTGGTGTAAAGGCACCCAATACCTCCACCAGATCTTGCTGTGCCGCCATTACTGTATAAATATCCTTGTACACATGAGGTGCTTCATCCAGCCCTGATCCTATCACAGAAACACCGGCTTTCTTTAAAAACTGTGTGACTTCCTTTTTCGACAAGATGGCTTTTGCCCTTGATCTGGACATCACCCTTCCGGCGCCATGCGAAGCAGAGTTGATCGATTCAGTAACACCTTTTCCTTTTACGATGAATCCCGGATCCGTCATTGAACCCGGTATAATACCTAACACACCCTTACCGGCAGGTGTAGCACCCTTTCTGTGAACAATAATGTCATTGTCTTCCTCGTCCTTTTCTTTCCAGGCAAAGTTGTGGTGATTTTCAACCATCACTAAATGTTGTTCCCCCAATGCTTTAGATAAACGCTCGTGGATCTGGTGATGACAAGCGGCTGCATAATCTCCGGCCAATGTCATGGCCATCCAATACTCCTGACCCTCTTCCGTTGACAAGTCCAACCAAGCCAAATGTTTGGCTTCTGAAGGCAATTTGCATTTATCCATCGCCAATTTGGTATAATGTCTGGCAATCTCCGCTCCTAACCCTCTTGATCCCGAATGAGATAAGACGGCTAAGTACTGACCTTTCTCCAGGTTTAAATCATTATCCTTCTCATTGATCTCAACGATTCCAAACTCTACAAAGTGATTACCTCCTCCCGAAGATCCTATTTGTGCAAATGCCTTATCCTGCAACTCTTTCACGACCTTGATCTCCTTGAATTCCTTTCGATTCAATACCGGATGATCTTTCGGATGCTTAAAAGTAGCTCTCCCAAACATGGTATTATCCATCAACAATTGCTTAAAATCCGAAGTGTTCTTTTCCAAATAAGTAGGCGACACATCGTAAACCGACAAACACATTCTACAACCGATATCCACGCCTACACCATAGGGAATAACAGCATTATCAGTAGCCAATACACCTCCAATAGGCAATCCGTATCCTTGATGAGCATCTGCCATCAAAGCGCCACCTTTGGCAATAGGTAACTTCATGGCTATTTCCATTTGGTTAATGGCCCCTTGCTCAATTCCTTTTCCTCCATAAACATTGTAGGCTATTCTTTTTTCATTCAAAGCCAATGTTTTATTGTACTCAGTTTGTGCTAAAAGATTCTGTACTACAACTGCTAAATGCTCATGATTTTTATAAAATGCAGGCGAAGCGATCAATCGCTCCATTAAAGCTAATTTTTGCGTTTTGGATTTCCCTTTATAATGTTCATCTAAAGCATTAATTGCCGCCCCAATGGCTCTTCCTTCGGGAAAACCCAATTGTCTTAACTCCTTTCCTGTTACTTTATTGGTTGCCATAACTCAATTCTTAAATCTACAAATTCATTTACAAAATCAAAGATGATCTATCAATACGCAACCTTTCTGCGCAGATCATTTTTATGCATAAAAAAAACCTAATCGGTTCCATAACCCATTAGGTTCACTAGTGTTTGGCCTTCGAAATTGGCCATCCTTATGAGCGTTGATAAAAGCCCTACCATCTTTGCAGAGGATTCTAAAGTATAAATTCATTGCAGCAAAAATTTGCCTCCAATCAACATTCTTGATTCCGGTGCCTTTTAATGACCAAATCATCAAATGCAGTGAAATTCCTTTGAACCTTAAATAGAAGCAAATGGCATGGGTGTAGATATTCATCATCACTTTAAGTAATAATTTGTCCATATCAAACAACCATGATTTGCAGGCTAACAATGACATTATACCATCGATTACATCCCAAAATTTAATAATTATATGTATCGGTAAATTGCACATCATGATGCAAAAGTGAAATAATATTACGCAGTCTTTTTGCGCAGATAAATTTTCCTGTTATTTTTATCCAATGCCTATCAATAGAAATGCTTTAATTCGATTTAGAACCATTGACAACTGTTTACAAAACCGGTACAGAAAATGGACATTGGACAATCTAATCGACGCTTGTTCGGATGCGCTCTATGAATATGAAGGCATTGACAAAGGTGTCAGTAAAAGAACCATTCAAGGTGATATACAATTGATGCGCAGTAATAAATTGGGCTATAATGCTCCTATAGTTGTAATCGATAAAAAGTATTACACTTACGAAGATGCTGAATATTCTATCACTAATATTCCATTGACGGATCAGGATTTGAATAAATTAACGGAGGTGGCTGACATACTTAAACAATTTAGCGGATTTACGCATTTCCAGGACATTTCAGATATGGTGAGTAAGTTGGAAGACAAGATCTACAGTGCTAAACAGCATCAACCTTCCATCATTGATTTTGAAAGGAATGATAATCTTAAAGGTTTAGAACATATTGATACCATTTACCGGCATATCCAGCAGAAGAAAAGTTTATCGATCACCTATCAATCCTTCAAAGCAAAAAAGCCCGGTGTATTTGATTTCCATCCTTACTTATTGAAAGAATATCGAAATAGATGGTTCGTTTTAGGAAAAAAAGACAATAGTAAGAGCATTAACATCTTGGCCTTGGATAGAGTAACCGCCATCACCTCTTCCAACTGCCCTTATCAGTCGCATACTGCTGATCTCAGTCATTATTTTAAAGATGTTATTGGCGTTACTGTTGGTGAAGGATCTCCTGTAATTACTGTGGAGCTATGGATTCACAAGAGCAATGCCCCTTATGTATTGACCAAACCCATGCATAGCAGTCAACAAGTCATAAAGCAAACGAATGATGGCATCATCATCACCTTGCAAGTCCAACACAATTTTGAATTGGAACGTGAAATACTGGGATTTGGGGAATGCATTAAAGTATTGGCTCCGA
>JAGQYH010000132.1:3156-6992 GCA_020436175.1 Bacteroidota bacterium | reverse complement strand
AGTTTTCAAAAATTGCCAAAAGCCGGTGGCTCCGGCAGAAGAAACTACGTCTTGCAATCCGCTTTCGGCCATAGCCAAATATTTAAAATCATCTGGAACGCCATTTTCTTTAAGAATAGGCTCAATAACAGGCAGCCATCTATTGGCTCTTTTCAACATTAAAATGGTGGATGAATGCCAATACGAGTTAACAATCAACTCCCGATCCAATCTTTCCCGAACATCCATATCGGTTAAAGGAACGACTTCCCCTGCAAATGAGATGCTTTGAGGTAGTTTGACACCATAGGTTTCATTATTCGGGACAACGATATTTTCTGCATCCAACATGCTTCTTCCTGTAGCAGTATCACTATCCGTTGTATTATTAAGTTTCTGAAAGCTATTGGTGGCTGACAATATCACCCAACATGACCCTAAAACCAGGCCAACGATAATAATATGGAATTTTGCTTTCATGAGTACTTTCATTTTCTTTAGCTAGGCAATATAATAAACGAAAAGGCTTGATCCATCGTATGAATCTTAGACAGGTCTACTATTTTTTCTTATAGACCGGCACCGTTGAGCAAGGTTCACCAAACATGAGTGATTTTACAACAGGCAACAGCAGTTTACTAATTTCCACATACGCCCAGCCACTCTTCTCCAATTTGCCGCAACCTTTGATGATGACCATTTCATCTCTATACTGCTCCACATTGATCTCATTCAATGCCTTCACCAACAAATGTTCTTCTACTAATTGTTTACTGCCAAAATAAACAGACGCCGCTTGTGGTAAGAGTAAACTTGTTACCAGCATATAGGCCCATTGTGGTATAATGGCATCTGTTGAACAGGTTATAGCAATAATTTTGTTTTCAAACGGCGACCAATCATATTCTTTCAGTGATGTTCTAAATTCCTTTTCTCTTAAAATTATACCTTTAAATAGAAATTGGCTAATATCAATTTCCACAACTTCAATTTTTGGAAAGTAATTTTCAAGATCTAAGACGATCAATCCACTTTGAGCAATTTTGTTGACTAACATAGGGCAAAGATAATTATTGCCTTATCAACATTGATGTACTTTAATAAGTTTCTATGATTATACACGCTCGATTCATGCATAAAAAAAGGCGAATGAAGTATTCGCCTTTTTAAAAATTTATGTTGTCTGCGATTAATAAAACATATAACGCATATCCTTTACACCGGCATCTTCCTTCATTTCCTCCAATGCAGCATCATAGTTGAATGGTGTTTTTAAACTTCTCTTTTGAGCGGCCAAGTTATCATCTGCTTGAGGAATATCCTTGCTGTTCAACTGTACCACAAACACGCCGGTCTTACCGCTTATCGGGGCAGAAACTTCTCCTTCTTTCATGCCAAAGATCACTCCGGCTACTTTTTGCTCATCTCCTCCCTCCAATGTCGGGTAGCTATAGTTAACTGCTGCATTGGCTTTCACTTCTTTTCCTGTCTTGCTTGCCAATTCTTGTAAGTTAGCTGCTCCATCTTTGCCTATCTGTGCTTTGATGATCTCCGCCTTTTTCTCGTTAGCTACTTTCTGAGTGATCTCACCTTTTACAGCAGCTAAAGGTTGAACACCTTCTTTTGCTTCACTTTTAATGTAGGCTACAATATACTGATCGTTAATATCAAAACCACCAATACTTCCTACATCTTCTTTGAACGCCCATCTCACCATTTCTCTAACCGGTCCTAAACCCGGAATGTCAGTTTGAGTACTGGTCACTTCCACTGTGGTAATATTGTACTCATTGCCCGCAGCTGCTGCCTCAAATTGTTCAGGAGTACTGTGATCCTTTCTAAATTCATTTTGTACGTTCAACAAGTCCTTCTCAGTTTGTTTACTGAACTTCAGTTTTCTTGTTACTTTAGCCAATCTAACAGCAGGATGTACCGGTTTAGCAGCATCAATCTTCACAATATGCAAACCGAAACTGGTAATCACCTGATAAGCATCTCCTTGCTTATATACATAAAAAGCCGCATCGTTAAATGGAGGCGTCATCACACCTTGAGTAAAATATCCAAGATCACCACCCTTTGATTTGTTGGATTCATCAGTCGAGTGAATTTCGGCTAATGCAGCAAAATCAGCTCCATTCTTGATCAATTCTACTAAACTGTCGGCTAAGGCCTGTAATGAATCTCTTTCTTCAATGGTTCTAGGCTGAGGTAATAATATGTGTCTTGCCTTAACTGAATCCGGCAACATTTTTCTATCTGTTAATCTGGTAATGGTAAAGGCTCCATCGGCAAATGTTGGATCGTAGTAAGTACCGATCTCATCTGTAAAATAATTGGCCGCATTCACATCGCCTGCCAATTGATCTTCCGTAAAATATACCAATCCATATAATTCATCAGAATATTTTCTAACGAACATGGAATCATTCTTGGCATCTTTAAACTCCACCATCAAATCTTGCATTTCCTTTAAGGCTTGTGCAGTATCTTCTGCTGATGGAACAATGTCAATTTTATAGTATTGAATCTCTTTGGTTGCTTCCTTTTTATAGGCTTCGGCATTTTTACTTAAATAAGCCTGAAGATCTTTATCCGTAATAGTAATCTCATCATTACTCACTTCAGCATAAGGAAAATAAATGTAGGCTACATCAGCTGAGGCCAAAGAATATTGCTTGGCATCTTTCGCTAAAAAGTCTGGAACATACATTCCTTTGTTGAACAACGCACTGTATTTTTCTTTTACCAATGTTTCTTTGATCAAGCTTTTCAGTTGCGTAATGATCTTGATATCACCCGGAGTAGTGTTGCTACCATTCTCCACACCTTGAACCACGGCATATGCAAACTCAGGATCATATTGACCGGTATTTGGATTCGCTAAAATACTTTTAGCATAAGGATGAACGTTGGTGCCGTAAATTGCATTTCCTAATTCATCCAACGAGACTTCCAGCCCCATATCTTCCATTTCCTTGCCTAAAATAACGTCTGCAGCAATTTCATTCCATACCAAATCTCTCACTTGTGCTCTACCTGCTTCATCTGATTCGAATTGAGGATTGAATGTTCTGATTCTTTCTTCGTAAGCGTTGTATTTTTGATCGAAATATTGTGCAGATATCTTTTGATGACCGATTTTTCCAACATTCTGATTGCCGGCACCTCCCATTCTATTTCTGCTACTTAAGCCATCCATTAGTAAGAAAGCAAACATCGCAATTGCAATTACTCCAATTAATAAACCTGTTCGCTTTCGTATTGATCCTATTAAAGCCATTTATGTTTAATTTTTCAGCGGGCAAAGGTAATAAGATATTTCGAGTTTTTCCACCAATGGCAGTATGTAGTAAAATATTGATGTTTTCTTGATTTGAGAGTTTATGTCTACAGGTAATTTAATATAAACTTATGGATATTGGCTGTTTAACGGAAAACGTAATGCATTGAAATTCCGGCTTTCATTTTAATTCCATTGTTGCAATCTATCCAAATACAGATAAGATTCCACAAATTTTCGATGGTTTTCATCGGTTAGTTTCTCCAACAATTCCAGTGATGAGATATAACTTGCCAAATTCCCATTGGAAGAACTAAACTTTCCATCTTCCACATACGTAACCGAAGCATCATCCTGAACCAATAAATCGGGATAATCTATCTGTAATTGATGTCCTCCTCCAATCCAAGTTACAATCTTTTTACCTTTTGCAATCCCGGATTGTCCAATCAACTGTGCTCCGGCGCAATTACTTACAACATAATCAACAAGCTTATTTTGCTCTTGAATAAATGAAATGATCTCCTCATTTCTGATGATAGTATACATGTCGTAAGCACTGGGAACGAAAAGC
>JAGQYH010000132.1:0-3057 GCA_020436175.1 Bacteroidota bacterium | reverse complement strand
GAAGTATTGAATGTATAATCAGGAACAATCTTCAATCCTTCTTCTGTAACAATGGGTTCTAAAGTTTCAGCAATCACAATAACATTAAATAATTGATTGCCGGCTGTATCCAATTTTGTAAAAACATCCATGGGAGCGGTTACTTCTGTCATCAAAACACCCTCATACGCTAACAAGCCTATTGTCGGCAAATTTTCCACCAAAGACTTTAATGGCGCTTGTTCAATATTATTTTCAGTTTGAATATCGCTTACCTCGTCATTTGACTTCTCTTTGCAACTGTACAAAGTGATAAGCATCACTATAAAAATCAGACCTCGCATGCTTCTATTATTTAATGATCTGCTTGATCAAAGGTAACTTTCCTTTATATGGCGGATAGCGAAGGGGAACATCCGGCCAAGCAGCTTTATGGAGAATGGCCTTTTGATGAGAAAAAATATCAAAACTTGCTTTGCCATGATACTGACCCATTCCACTGGAACCAATACCTCCAAAGGGAATTCCGTTATTGGCCACTTGTGCCACTGTATCATTTATGCAACCTCCACCGAAATTCAAGCTATTAATGACCTTCTGCTGATTTTTATATTTGGTAGAGAAAATATACAATGCCAATGGATTAGGATGGTTGTGTACCGTTTCAATGGCATCATCCAATGAATTTACCGAAAGTATGGGTAGAATTGGTCCGAAGATTTCATCTTCCATTAATGGATGATCCGCATCTTCCAAATCCACGATTGTTGGAGCAATATATCTGAATTCCTCATCATAATTCCCTCCGACGGCACAATCCGTATTTTTAATTAATCCCAATAATCTATTGAAATGATGTTGATTGACAATCCTTGATAAATCACTGCTTTGCTGAGGATTAGCACCAAAAAACTCCGTAATGGTTGTCTTAAGGGCCGATATCAGTTCATCTTTTTTTGAAGCATGAACCAAAACATAATCCGGCGCCACACACGATTGTCCGGCATTAAAAAACTTGCCCCAACCAATTCTTCTGGCGGCTAAATCTATATCTGCTGTTTCGTCCACTATGCACGGACTTTTACCTCCCAATTCCAACACAATGGGTGTTAATGTTTTAGCCGCTGCCATGTTAACGATGCGACCTACTTTGGTACTGCCGGTAAAAAAGATAAAATCAAACTTTTGATCCAGCAGTGCCTGACTGGTTTCTATGCCGCCTTCAACGACGGTTACATGTTCTCGGTCAAATGCCTTTGCAATAATTGTGGCAATAACAGATGAAGAAGCCGGAGATAACTCAGAAGGTTTAATAATGGCACAATTACCTGCCGCCACAGCACCCACCAAAGGTACTAACGTCAACTGTAGCGGATAATTCCAAGCACCGATGATCAGGCTTACGCCATAAGGTTCAGGATGAACGTAGCTTTTAGCCGGAAAATTAGTAATGCCGGTAGATCGCAATTGTGGCTGAGACCAAACCTTTAGTTTTTTGATCATTAGGTTAATGTCTTCATAGATCATCCCTATTTCAGAGGTATAGGTTTCAAACTTAGGCTTTTGCAGATCCTTTGTCAGCGCATCATAGATTTCCTTTTCCATTGATTGAATGGTACTTTTCAATCGCTTGAGCGCTTTAATTCTATAATTTACGGCTCTTGTTTTTCCCGTTTTATAAAACGAACGCTGATCGGCTATCAGCTCTTTAATGGTTGACACCTCCACAGCGGTAATTTCTTCTATCATTTTATTGATATTTGGTTTTGAAAGCCTTGCTTACTTATCAATCTTATGCTTTTTATCAGATGACTTCTTAGTATGTCCTTTGAATTTTTTCATAGAACTGTAAACCCCTAGTTTATCGGCAAAAAAGTCAAATACTCTCGGTGGCAATATACTTCTGAACACCGGTACCAGATTCACATTATCCGGAGCCTTTACAATGACTTCATTGTTTTTAACTGCCTGAATGATCTTATTGGTAATATCCTCCGGTTGCAGCAACGGGAAAAGAATCGGAGCCTTCACTCCGTCAAACATTCCGGTATCTATATAACTAGGACAGATGGTGGTAACTCGAAGTTCACCCGGCTCTTGCTCCAGTTCTAATCTTAACGACTCCGACCATCCCAAAACTGCCCATTTACTACCGGCATATACTGACATTTTAGGATTTCCGATAAAGGCTGATGCCGAAGAAATATTAACGATATGACCGCTTCCTTGTCGAAGCATGTCCGGCAGAAAAACACGAGTAACATGCATTACTCCACCGATGTTGATCTTAATTGTGTTATCAATATCCATGGCAGTATGATCTCTAAAACTTTCGCCAATCACTATCCCGGCATTATTGATCAGAATATCAACATTACCAATCTCGAGTAGCACTTCAGTAGCCGCTTTCTCAATGCTGTCCACATTCGCAATATCTACTTTATAAGGATAGACATTTTGAAATCCCTTCGACTTAAATTCGGCCGTGGTTGCCTGCAAAGCCTCCTGACTAATGTCCCAAATAATTAATTTTGCAGCTCCTTCTTTCAGAGATTTACTCCCCAAAAGTTTTCCAATCCCATTGGCTCCTCCGGTGATCAGAACAGTTTTGTTTCTAAAATTTGTCATAATGCTAAAATTACTTATTGTTCGTAAAAACAGTTCATACAAATTTATCAAATTAGTTGTTCAATTAATTCCTTTATTTTTATTAGTGAATGTTTCTCTATATTATTGAAGCTTCATTTCACTTATCAGTGCGAAATTCATATTGAAGCTATAGGATAATACAGCCACTTTGATCTGTAGATCGGCATTGATAAGTATCATCAAAAAAAGCATTTATGCAACAACATTTAGTTGTTTGGGGAGATATTGGAACGGATAGAAAGGCATTGATCACCATCGAGCTTAAAGAAGAAATCGGTAAAGTAATTTATCATGCTTTCCCTCAAGAAATGGTAACTAAACTGTTGCAAGATGAGTTATTTTCGGTTTGGAAAAATGGTGGGGAATGTACCTTTCCCGAAGATACGCTCAAATGGGAGATCGATAGCCATGAGGAAAACTGGTTGCCTG
>JAGQYH010000131.1 GCA_020436175.1 Bacteroidota bacterium | reverse complement strand
GTTCGTAATACAAACGGGTGTATAGATCTTCTGTTTCCGCTCTATTGCCACTTAGTGGATTGTTACGGCTATTATTATTGTAGAATGTTCCATCTACTTGATACCATGCTAATTTGGCTCGATTAAAACCATAAGGCAAGCTATCCGAAAGAAAGGCCTCAGGAAACAAATCATTTCCGAATCGGTCTTTGAGTCCTTTTGGTGTACTGGCCAATTGCCAAGCGGTGAACGGAAACTTGATATCGTAATTGATACTGCTGCCTTCGAAATCATCCACATAAACAGTACCCGCATTATCCTGATCCACTGCTTTCGCATGGCCCGGCATAAAATGAGCCATTTCTCCGGAGACACTGATCTTGGATGGTGCAGTTGCTTCAGAGAAGGAGATCTTTCTCATTCCACGGGTAATGGCTTCTGCCTCTGTTTCGTAGTTAAAATCAATTCCTACTATATTGTTTTTGATGGGATCATCGCCATAATTAACCTTCTCGGTAAAAGGCTTTTCAGCCAAACGCATGTGCGTAGCTCCTATATTGATCTTATCACTGATCTTGTAGTCTAATCTGGTTCCGATCAGGGATTTGTTCCTCAATCCGAATAACGTGTTATTCTCAAATTGAACATTAATCGGCACCCCACTATTAGCAATTCCTTCATCAATGATCCTTACCCTACCTAAATTGTAGTCTACGGTATAATGAACATTCTCTTGCAACACTTGTCCACCTGCCGAAACGGTAACTGACCCTCTTGGAATATTAAAGGCATTCAATCGAATTTCATTTGAAACACTTGATTTATATCGGCCTTTCATCACGAAACGATTGAACTCGGGTCGTTGTTGAGCAGCCACTTTTGTGGAGTCATAAAGGATGTCGTAAACGATCCTGTCGGCGACACTATTGTTGTTTATGGTATCTCTTAAATAGCTTCCGAAAGGTTCCAAAACCGGGTAATAAATCCTACCGGTTCTTGGATTGATGGTAACATTCGGTATAAAGTCAAAAACTCCATCCGGTTGAGGATCGAGTTGGTTGTTTAATCGGTCTAATCTTAGCACTTCAATGAGCCGATCGCCTGTCACATCGCCACCATTGGGCAAATAACGTTTATCGCCGCCTCCGGGATCCTGATAGAAAACTTCGAAATAAAAGTCCTCGGGATTTACCTGAAAAGCACTTAAACTGTAAACGTTCTTCATCATGAGATCCCAAATGGGTTGATTGGTTCTCACGGAAGTTCCTTTCAACATTTTTAGCACCAACACTTTATCTCCAATATTGGTGGTATCTGCATTTGGCGGAAGGTCGCTAGAAAATTCACCGATCTGATACACCTGGCCATTAACGGTATATTCTATAGCAACGGCTAAAACTTCATCCGGTTTCAAGGTTTGATTCAACGAAATGTATCCCAATCTTTCATGAAAATCATATTCGGAGGACGATAATTTTCTGGCACTGGTCTTCTCAAAACCATCGATAGGCTGCAAACCAACTGTATTTTCCAAATAAGAGATTACCTGTGTCGGATCTCTTAATTTACCTTGATCTTGCAAAAGTGCGCTATACAAATTATTCGCTCTATTATCAGGATAAGGTCCGGCAGCCGGATTGTTCCAAATTGGATTAACCAAACGGGTTTTTTCACCAAGATCAGATAAGGCAACGATTTCCCTGATGTCTTCCGTCTGCCGTGTTTTATTGGTCACCCAAACCTCAATTCTATTGATCACTGCAGGTGTATTCACTACAGGCACCAGGTCTAAATTATCTTCGTAACCATCTCTAAAAAAATGAGCAAAGAAAAAGTGCTTGTTCTCTTCATACTCATCAGCCTTCACTTCAAAATCTTTTAACTGAGCTCCTCCTTCGGAAGTAACCCCACTGGTTTGAGATTTTTGCTGTGCCAAAACATTGGTGATGTATAACCTACCAAACTGCAATTGTGATTTGATACCGAACAAACTTTGCGAGCCTCTGATCAACTGACCTCTCAGTGGCAGACTTACATTACCTGCTTCGATCAATTTAATGATTTTATCTTCTTTGCCTTCATAAGCCAGTTTGATCTGGTTTTCGAAGTTAAAGGTGGTTTTGGTATTGAAATTGGTATTGATATCCATGAAGTCGCCAATAGAACCGGTAACATTCATCTGGATATTCATATCAAAATCGAAGTTAGTTTGCTTCCTCTGATCTTCTCTCAATGTTGGGTTATCAACTTTTTGCGACGACACCCCTAATGTTATATCAATACTTCCTCGAGGTTGAATATCTACGGCAAACTTCTGTGCCCAGCCGGACTTCCCTCCGGTTTCAGGATCGATGTATAATTTCGGCTGACCGCTTTCTCTTTCTGCTAGGTCGATCGCTTTGGAACGTTGCTCAAAATAATTCTTTACTGAGTTTTCCTTTTGCCAAATCAAAAACTCCTCAAAAGTGAGATAAGTTGGATTTCTAAAATAGCGATCTCCAATTTTTTCCAAGATGATGAATTTACCCGTTTTAGGATCGTATTTAACCTCTTTTTTTATGGCTGAAGGATCTTCAAAATCAAGGCTGTTATGATCGCCTTCGTTGGTGAGATGATCATAAGGTCGATCTTGAATAGGATATGGCAATGGTGTGGAAGTTGTGTCTTCTTGTGCGTTAAGTGCCATTACACTTAATATCAAAAAACAAAATATATAGCTAATTCTCTTCCGCACTTAAATTACACTGTTTTTCAAAAGGCGCCCAAGTTACAAATTTTTCAGGCTGAGTTTAATCAATTCTTCTACGCTGTTTACGGGATTGGCTTTCCAAACCTTACTAATAACTTTTTCTGATTGGGTTTTGCCAAAACCAAGCATTGTTAAAGCAGAAACAGCTTCCTCAATAATGGCGTTTGCGGATCCTGTAACTGGTGGCTCCGAGTCATTACTGTCTATACTTTTTACTTTATCTTTTAGCTCTAAAACTAACCGTTTAGCACTTTTAGGCCCAATGCCCTTTATTGTTTGTATTAAACTCACTTCTTCATGAATTATTGCGTTGGCTAATTCATTTGTTGACATGGATGACAAAATTAATCTGGCGGTATTGGGACCTATTCCGGAAACGCCAATTAAAAATTGAAACATTTGTTTCTCTTCCATTGTACTAAAGCCATATAACAACTGAGCATCTTCTCTGACGTGAAAATGAACAAACAGTTTAGTGGATTTCAATTTTTCGATATCTGAGAATGTTTTCAATGAAATATGCACCAAATACCCAACACCATTACAGTCGAGGTGTACTTGTGTAGGTGAAGTATAAGTCAGTTGTCCATTCAAATATGCGAACATGGGATTAGAGGTTAGTTGTTTTACCCCATCAATATCCTCTCTTTAAGTGATTTTGACGGTGGAGCTAGTTGGTTTGGTTTTTATAAATATGTTTATTTATTCCCAAAGATGTGTTTACTCCGGCAAAAAAGAAAGTGAATTTATAAACAAATGGTAATTAGATAGATTTTTATGCCATATGAAGGTTTCAAGCAAAGTCGAAAAACAAGGCAGATTTATAATTTTTGTTCATCTATTTTTCTTTTCCATGATGAAAAGAAACAAAAATCTAGAAAATTCAAACGCTCCACGCCTTCTCCCACGCGTCAATCCCGCGTGAATTTTCCACCCACGCTTTTTACTGCTTGAGTTAAAGGTTTTCCTAAAATCAATCACCTTTTCTATGTTATTGCATTTATAAAATTAATCTCAGAAATAACAGACTAAACATTAAAATTGAATTCGATTGATTAATTTAGGCATTGAAACAATATTAAAAAGTATAATAACATATGTTTTGTTTTTATACAATTAGATAAAACTACATTCAAAACTGAAAATAGATATGGAATTGTACAGCCAACTAAAAGGACTTGCTGATAAAATTGAACAGTTAAAAGATAAAATTGATACAGAAGAATCAACTAAACATGCTTTTACACTACCATTTATTAATATACTAGGTTATGACACTTTTAATCCAACAGAAGTAGTTCCAGAATTTACGGCTGATTTAGGATTAAAAAAAGGAGAAAAGGTTGATTATGCAATTTTTCAAAACAATGTTCCTATTCTAATTATTGAATGTAAAAATTGGAAACAAAATTTAGACGTCCATAATTCTCAATTGTTTAGATATTTTCATGTTACAAAAACTCGATTTGCTCTTCTTACAAATGGCATACAGTATAGGTTTTATACTGACCTAGAAGCTACCAATAAAATGGACGAAAAGCCATTTTTGGAATTTGATATCACGAAGTTGAAAGAAAGTACTGTAAGAGAAATTGAAAAATTTCACAAGTCAAAATTCGACATTTCGCTCATTGTAGATAATGCAAGTAACCTAAAATATACTCGAGAAATCAAATCTTTAATAGATAGAGAAATCACTGAACCATCTCAAGATTTTGTGAAACTCTTTGCTAGTAAAGCTTATAACGGAAGATTAACTGCAAAAGTAATGGAAGAGTTTACAGAAATTGTAAGCAAAGCGTTTAATCAAATAATAAGTGAAAGAGTTAGCGATCGACTAAATTCTGCATTAAACAAAGAAGAAGAAAAACAACAAGCTGAAGACCAAATCGTAGAACAGCCCAAAACTAAAGTTGAAACAACAGATGAAGAAATAGAGGCTTATCAAATTGTTGTAGCGATTCTTCGTAGAAAAATCGGAAAAGATAGAATTGTACATAGAGACACACAATCTTACTTTGGTATTTTATTGGACGATAATAATAGAAAGCCTATTTGCAGACTTCATTTGAATGGTAGCACAAAATATATTGGGCTTTTTGATCAAGACAAAAAAGAAAACAAGGTAAAAATTGAAACAATAGATGATATTTATAGATATGAAAAGAATCTATTAAATACATTAAAATTGTACGATAGCGAATAATTGTTGCATCAATTTGGCAATAATAATGATTTAAATTTTTTCAGTAAGACGCTTTTTACTCCTCCGTGGAACGCAATGTTCCCAAGATCTTGGTGATGTGACGCATGTATTGCTTCTTGCCTTCTTTGGGCGCATGAACATAAGCATCGATCATATAATAAGTGGATCGTTCTTTATCAAACCAAGCGATATTGACAAATGGACCGCCCATAAAATCGTTTTCCATTTTCCATAAACCTTTGGTTAAAACGGCCTCATTGCCAATAACTTCGGTTGAATATTGCAAAATTGGAGCATACTTTTCTTCGATGGTCATGTAGGAATTTTCGGCTCTGGTGGAGATAT
Source organism: Bacteroidota bacterium (assembly GCA_020436175.1). GTDB lineage: Bacteria > Bacteroidota > Bacteroidia > Chitinophagales > JADIYW01 > JAGQYH01. The sequence goes on along the minus strand of JAGQYH010000131.1, from coordinate 1,807 downwards.
AGGTTTTTCCCAGCAATGCCCTGCTTTGTAAGGCAAACAAATTCCAATCTACTCCATTCTTTATTTCATCGGCCGTCAACACTCTTTTGTAAAGCAAAAAGTTACTGCTTAAAGTGTAGGTTTCCTTTCGAATCCACATAAAATCATCATTCTTTATGCCAACAAAATAATCCGCCGGAATATCCAAATGGTAATTGAATATCTTTTCTATGTCATTATTGGCTTCCAAATTCAAACCATTTTCATAAACCATGATATCAATTCGCTTATCTTCTTCCTTTCGAATAATGGATTCAATTTGATCGACGGAACGGTTTAATGCATCGGCTAATTGGTCTTTATTATTGGCGACTACTAAAATTACGGTTTGAGGTTCCGCCCAAAGATTTTTGTAAACGATCGGGTTTTTTGCAGCATCATTTCCATCGGCCAGATCAAACAACCTGATGATATCTTCGTATTGCGGATCATCCTTTCTTGAAATACAAAGCACAATAGTTCTATACTTCTTAATGATGTCGTTATTGAATTGCTGAAAATTCTTCTTTCTCAAGAAATATTCCGGTTCTGCTTGGGGTAGAACATCATAGGCTTTCATGAACTTATGATGAATGATACTGCCAATGGTATCTTCCCAAAAAGCATCGTTCAACACCCAAAGGATCTCATCCGATTTACCGGCAGAAGTAGGCTTATAGTTGGCCATGTTTCCATTAGAACAACTCACTGTAAATACCAACCCTCCCACAATAACAAATATAAGTAGGATATAGCGCCTTAGTATCTGATATGTCAAACTCGGACGTTGCATTAGAAACTACTCAATTCTGCTACTCTTAAATACATGCCCGGCATTAAAGCTCGGTCGCCTACATTGTTTAAAGCTTTGATCAAGTCAATGGTAGAGGCTTCATATTGCGCCGCAATGCCCGAAAATGTATCTCCGCTTTTTACTTCGTGATATACGTATTTGTTATCGAATCTTTTGGCATACAACATCCTTTCTTCTCTATCAGATGCCAATATGTTTCTTTGTCGGTTCGAGAGTTTATCATAATTGGCATAGTGCTTTACCTCATCTTTGTGGACATATATCAATAGTTCCTGACCCACAACAATCTTGTTTCTGCTTACTCCATTCCAAGCTTTAAGATCATTGAGGTCGATATTGTACCAATAAGCAATAAAGCCTAAGTTATCCCCTTCTTTTACCGTATACAATATGCTTTCCAGATTAGGATCGTTCGGCACTACTCTTTGCACAGGGCCAAATGTTCTTTTCTTCTTTCTTAATCCATATTCTTCAATCTTGAATGCGGCACTGGCATAAAGCGTATCCGATAAAGCATAAAATGCATCGTGTTTATCTGTTGGTAATCTTAAAATATAATCTGCCGGAATGATCTGACCTACCAACGAAGCATTGGCATTTCTCAATTGCTTTTCTTCAATATCGAGTTGTTCTGAAAGATCGTCGATCAATAATTCCTTTCGGAATGTAACCGGTTCAAAATACAGATACTCCATATCAGAATAATCCTTTTCCAATCCTAACAAATCTGCATATTCCATCACATAGGTAGCGGCAATGAATGCCGGTACATAACCTCTCGTTTCTCTGGGTAAATACTTATAGATCGCCCAAAAATCTCTTTTGCCGCCTGACTTTCTAATGGCTTTGTTAACATTTCCCGGACCACAATTATAGGATGCAATCACCAAAAGCCAATCGCCATATTTGTTATACATATTGTTTAAATACTTTGTTGCAGCGATGGTACTTAATTCCACATCACTTCGTTCGTCC